>NZ_JAUSUX010000003.1 GCF_030813795.1 Desulfofundulus luciae
CAAGGCCGCTGCCTTGAAGCTAATGTTTTTGAGCGGTGAGGTCTCATAACGGGAAAAAATTTTTGTGGAGATACCTACTGGATCTTGACACGGACCGGTCCAGTTCCGCCTCATGTCAATCTCCGGCTGGATGTGGTATAATACAGCCACAGGAGGAATGAACCCGTGCCGGACAAAAGACAGCCCCACCGTTCCCACGACAGAGGATACAGGGAACTTCTCTCCAGCAAGCGTGCATTTCTGGAATTGCTCAAGACCTTTGTTCATGAGGAATGGGCGAAAGACATAGACGAAGACAGCCTGGTGCGGGTGGAGAAGTCCTATATCCTGCAGGACTTCAGCGAGAAAGAAGCAGACATCGTCTACCGTCTGAAGGCGAAAGGTAACGACGTGATATTCTACATCCTGCTGGAACTGCAGTCCACGGTGGACTACCTGATGCCCTTCCGGCTGCTGCTGTACATGGTGGAGATATGGCGGGACATTTACAACAACACGCCGGAGGACGAGCGGGAGCGCAAGGGATTCCGGCTGCCCGTCATCATTCCGGCGGTACTGTACAACGGTGCAAACAACTGGACCGCCGCCCTGCGGTTCAAAGAGATACTGGCCGGGTACCGGCAGTTTGAGAAGCACGTGTTGGACTTCCGGTACGTCCTGTTTGACGTCAACCGGTACGACCCAGAAGAACTCTACCGGGCGGCCAACCTGGTTGCCAGCATATTTGCGCTGGACCAGAAGATGAGCGCGGAAGAACTGGTCAGGCGGCTGTGGAAGCTGGCTGGCGTGCTGAAGAACCTGGGGCGGGACGAATTCAGGCAGTTTGCCGCCTGGCTTTCCCACGTATTCAAAGCCAGGCTGCCCGGGCCGCTACGGGAAAAGGTTGACAGGATTGTAAGCGAAGTCAACCCGTGGGAGGTGGAAAAGATGATTACGAACCTGGAAATAGCCCTTGAAGAGATGCAGCAGCAGGCAGAGATGCGCGGTTTGATTAAAGGGAGGGCCGAAGGCAGGGCCGAAGCAAAACAGGACGCCATCTGCAAATACCTCAGGAGGAGGTTCGGCGATGCATCTGCCGGCCTGCAGGAGAAAGTCCGGGAGATGACCAGCCTGGAAGTGCTGGACGGCGTAATGGAGGAACTGTTTGCCGCCAACACCCTGGAAGAGGCGCAGGCCATTATCAGGGACGGCATTGAGAGGTTTATGCAGTAAAGGGAGTAAAAATAGTGCCAGGCACTTAACTTATTAACTTATCGAGCCCCGGTCCCGCGCCGGCGGGGCTTTTTCTTTTCACTGCCGGTGTACGGTTCAGTATCCGGTCCAGTTCCGCCTCATGTCAATCTCCAGCCGGATGTGGTATAATACAGCCACAGGAGGAATGAACCCGTGCCGGACAAAAGACAGCCCCACCATTCCCACGACAAAGGATACAGGGAACTTCTCTCCAGCAAGCGTGCATTTCTGGAATTGCTCAAGACCTTTGTTCATGAGGAATGGGCGAAAGACATAGACGAAGACAGCCTGGTGCGGGTGGAAAAGTCCTATATCCTGCAGGACTTCAGCGAGAAAGAAGCAGACATCCTCTACCGTCTGAAGGCGAAAGGTAACGACGTGATATTCTACGTCCTGCTGGAGCTGCAGTCCACGGTGGACTACCTGATGCCCTTCCGGCTGCTGCTGTACATGGTGGAGATATGGCGGGACATTTACAACAACACGCCGGAGAAGGAGCGGAGGCGCAGGGGATTCAGGCTGCCGGCCATTGTTCCCGCCGTCCTCTACAACGGCAGGAGGAGCTGGACGGCCTGCAGGAGCTTCAGGGAATACCAGTCGGGGCACGAGCGGTTCCCCGGTTACCTGCTGGACTTCTCCTACATCCTTTTAGCGAAGAGGACCTGTACCGGGCGGCCAACGTGGTGTCCAGCGTGTTTTACCTGGACCAGACCGTGGATCCCCTGGAGCTGGTGGTCCGGCTCAGGAAGCTCGCCGGCGTACTGAAAGGGATGACTCCGGAGCAGTTTCGTCAGGTGACGGTGTGGCTGAAGAACGTCATCAAGCGCAAATTGCCGGTACACCTGCGAGAAGAGGTGGAACGCGTGCTGGAGGAAAACGATCCCCGGGAGGTGGAAAAGATGATCACCAACATAGAACGGGCACTGGATGAGATGAAGAGGCAAGCTGTGATGGAAGGCGTATTGAGAGGGAAGGCCGAAGGCGAGGCCAGGGGTAAGGTTGAAGCAAAGCAGGATGCCATCTGCAAGTACCTCAGGAGGAGGTTTGGTGATGCATCCGCCGGCCTGCAGCGGAAGGTCCGGGAGATGACCAGCCTGGAAGTGCTGGACGGCGTAATGGAGGAATTATTTGCCGCCAACACCCTGGAAGAGGCGCGGGCCATCATCAGGGACGGCATTGAGAGGTTTATGCAGTGAGCGGTGCCAAGGTGCCAGGCACTTAACTTATTAACGTATTGGGCGTGGGCCTTCCCCGGCAGCTACGCCAGCGGGGGTTTACTTTTCAAACAGGCCACCCCGGGTTGAGCTCACTTCCAGACCATGGGACTCCTAAAAGTGCCTAAAAGTGCCACGCGAAAAACCAAGAAGTATCTTTCCGCGACCGCCTTCAAGCTGGAAAGCAAAAGTCCCTACCGCCCGCGGCTGGCAAGGGAGGCGGGAGGCAGGCGTAGAAAACCAGCTACTTCGAAATGAATGTCGAATGCCGCTGCTTCGGTGATTCCAAGGCGTCGCATAAGTGCAAAACTCGTACAGTCCGTAAAACTGAATTTCTGATCGCTATACCTGGAAAATATTTCCCACGCCGACTCTTCGTCTTCCGGCGTTATGCGTAAAATATTTACAAGTTTACTTTTTCGCAGGCTCTGCCCATATGTAACCGCCACGCGGTGACCAAAATTATAGCGCAGAATGGTCATCAATTCATCAAAAATAAAATTCGTCGTCACAAGAGGAACCGGGGAGTTCTCCAGGAACTGGACCGCTTCACGATGATGGGGGTCGTCTGCGTAGGCGTGGGCGTAAAAAAAGCTGGTATCCACAAAAATCTGCCGCAACATATCACGTCCTGTAAAGAGCTTCATCTAAACTTTCGCTGGTCAAGTTTTTGAGTAATGGCTCACGGGCGATCCCTGCTACTTCAAGAAGAGGTTCCTTTGCGTTTTGTCCGCTTTTATTTGCCTTGCTGGCAATGAGTTCCCGTAAAACGGCTGATATGGAGCGGCCCTGCCGGGAGGCCAGTTCACGCAGGAACTGGTACTGCCACTCTTCCACTACCACCTGCATGCGCCTCATACAAGCATCACCTTAAGCTTATAGTTATTACACACTTAATTATTACACATTACACATCTGTTGTCAAGTAATGCCACTGCCAATAAATGGACACTTACCCCCAAATGTGTAAAAAGTATGGTAAAATAATAAAGCATCAAAATCTCATCAACTGTAGCAGGGGTGTTTGTTTTGCGTATTGGTCGTTTTCATCACAGGGGAGAAATTTTCTACGGCATAGTTGAAGATGAGATGGTTCTACCGGTGGCCGATCCCTTTCAATCTTTGGAACCGGTATCCGGGCGGCAGTTCGCCCTGCCGGAGCTGGACCTGCTGGCTCCCTGCCTGCCCACCAAGGCGGTGTGTGTGGGGCTCAATTACCGGGACCACGCCCTGGAGCTGGGTATGGCCCTGCCGGAGGAACCGGTCCTGTTCCTGAAGCCATCCACCGCCGTGATCGGCCCCGGGGAACCCATTGTTTACCCGGCCATGAGCCGGCAGGTGGACTACGAGGCCGAACTGGCGGTGGTGATCAGGAAAAAGGCGCGGCACGTGCGGGAGGAAGAAGCGGTCGAGTACATACTGGGCTATACCTGTGCCAACGACGTTACCGCCCGGGACCTCCAGAAAAAGGACGGGCAGTGGACCCGGGCCAAGTCGTTTGACACCTTCCTGCCCCTGGGTCCCTACATCGTCACCGGCGTTGACCCGGGGGACAGGGAAGTTTCGCTCTACCTCAACGGGGAGCGAAAACAGCACTCCTCCACAGACCAGTTGATCTTTCCGGTATACCGGCTGGTTAGCTTTATCTCCCGCATCATGACCCTTTTGCCCGGGGATGTCATCCTTACCGGCACGCCTGCGGGGGTAGGGCCGGTGCAGCCCGGGGACACGGTGGAGGTGGTTATATCCGGCATCGGCCGGCTGGCAAACGTAATAGTGCCGGGCACTTAACTTATTAACTTAGAATTTCCCCCTCCCGGCCTCGTGCCGGCGGGGCTTTTTGTGTGCGCCCGGCTTCAATCAATCCAGAATTCCCAGGCGCAAAAGTATTCTTCCGGATGTTCATCGGGTGGACAGCAGATGCAGCGGGTTTTTATGCGCGGGTCTATGGCCCGGGCAAAGCCGGCATACTCCACCAGTCCGACAGTTTTGCAGGGGAAGTCGGGCAGGTTTTTTCTTTTGCGGGCGGACTGCACCCGGCAGTCATTCATGCGGAAAATGATCCGGTTTTCGTCCACATCAACGATTTCCTGGCGATTGAGCAGGGCGTACATGCGGTAGCCCAGTGCCTTTTTCAGAGCCGGGATGCCCCCGTTTTCCGGGATGCCGTGCAACTGCATGATCCGCCTGGCTTCATTCACCGTGAATTGTTCCCAGGCTGCCGCGTCGGCCCTGATGGCCGCATCCATACCACGCTCCCGCTCTACGGCCTGGAACCAAAGACCATCGTGGGCCAGCCAGCGTTTGGCAAAGTCCCCTAACACGACCAGCAATTCTTCCCTGGTAAGCTCGGAAAACTGGTTGGACATTCTCTATCTCCCTACCTTTCCCTTCCCGGATTATTAATAATTATTAATCTTTTAAAAATAATACCACATCTTTTTGGACATTTCTATAGAATCGATAGAATAAGATGATGTCAGGCCGCCGCCCCGGACGGTGCTTACCAACCTCTTTAAGATTATGTGCCTGACTGAAAAATTGTTCTTGATGCCCCGGGCCGGTTGTGGTAAAATAATAGCAATAACTGAATAGTCAAACAGGTGCCCCACAGGGGGAGAATAGGGAAGTCCGGACGGGTGGCATACCACCCGGAAACGGCGCGGTCCCGCCACTGTAGTCGGGGAGCTTATCCCGGTCACTGGGGTTTGGCCGGGAAGGCCGGGATAAAAAGCGATGATCCGTTAGCCAGGAGACCTGCCTGTTTGAGAGAATGGCTGCTCTCGCGCGGAAGGGCGGCCGTGCGCGGAGGATGATGGTAAAGTCCTCAGCCAGGTAAAGTTTTGGCTGGGGACTTTTTATTTTACTTCCATGGAGGTGGGTCGAAAATGCCAACGCAAATGGCCAGGGCCCTGGCCGGGGAGATTACCCCCGAGATGAAAAGGGTGGCCGAGCGGGAGGGGGTGGATCCGGAATTCGTCCGCCGGGGAGTGGCGGAAGGCACCATCGTCATACCCCGCAATCGCACGAGAAAGAACATCGATCCCGTGGGCATTGGAACGGGCCTGGCTGTGAAGGTGAGCGCCAGTGTGGGCCTGGCGGGGGAAGGGGACACCATCGAGGGCGAGGTGGCCAAGGTGCGTGCCGCCGTGGAGGCCGGGACGGACGCCATCATGGATTTGAGCGTGTGCGGGGATATTGACGGTGCCCGGCGGGCCGTGCTGGCCGCAACCACCACGCCTGTGGGCACCCTGCCCGTGTACCAGGCCCTGGCCGAAGCCCGGGAGAAGTACGGGGCGGCGGTCAAAATGAAGGTGGACGATATGTTCGAGGTAATCGAGCGGCAGGCGGCCGACGGGGTGGATTTTCTGGCCCTGCACTGTGCCACCACCTGGCAGACCCTGCGGGCGGCCAGAAAGCACCGCCGCGTCGATTACCTGGTCAGTCACGGGGGCAGCCACTTAATGGGCTGGATGATTTACAACCAGCAGGAGAACCCCCTTTATGAGCATTTCGACCGGCTGCTGGAGATCTGCCGCCGCTACGATGTTACCTTGAGCCTGGCCGACGGGTGGCGCCCCGGCTGCCTGGCCGATTCCCTGGACGCGGCCCAGGTGCAGGAGCTTGTGGTGCTGGGGGAACTGGTGGCCCGGGCCCGGCAGCAGCAGGTGCAGGTGATGGTGAAAGGGCCGGGGCATGTCCCCCTGGGGCACCTGAAGGCCACCGTGCAGCTGGAAAAGCAGCTCTGCCACGGGGCGCCCTATTTTGTCTTCGGTCCGGTGGTTACGGACATCGCTCCGGGATACGACCATATTACGGCGGCCATCGGCGGGGCCCTTTCGGCCTGGGCCGGGGCGGAATTTCTCTGTTATGTCACCGCCGCGGAGCACCTGGGACTGCCCGATGTGGAGCAGGTGCGGGAAGGGGTCGTTGCCGCTCGCATTGCCGCCCATGCAGCCGACGTGGCCAGGGAGCCCCGGGCGGCGCAGTGGGACCTGGAAATGTCCAGGGCACGCAAGGCCCTGGACTGGGAGAGGCAAATCGAACTGGCCCTCGACCCCGGCCGGGCCGGTGCCCTTCGCCGGGAGCGCAGCCGCGGTTCTCACCGGGCATGTGCCATGTGCGGCAAGTACTGCGCCATGCAGGTGGTAGGGGAATATCTGGGCAAAGAGCAGGGGGTGTGTTAGGTTATGACCCAGTTGTTGGCGGCCAGGGAGGGTCGCATCACGCCGGAGATGGAGGAGGCGGCCCGGCGGGAGGGAGTGGATCCGGAATTTATCCGCGCCGGGGTGGCCGCCGGTACAATTGTTATACCGAAGAACAGGTTGCGGAGAGGAGTCCGGACCTGCGCCATCGGGCGGGGCCTGCGGACCAAGGTGAATGCCCTCATCGGCACCTCCAGCGACCGGGACGACCCGGAAATGGAGGCCCGCAAGATCGAGGTGGCCGTTTCCGCCGGGGCCGATGCCATTATGGACCTCTCCACCGGGGGGGACATCGACGGCATGCGCTTCTTAAGCCTGGAAAGGGCCACGGTTCCCGTGGGAAGCGTGCCCATCTACCAGGCGGGCATTGAGGCTATCGAGAAGAGGGGCGGCATTGTGGCCATGACCCCGGAGGACATGTTTGAAGCCATAGAAAAGCAGGCCGCCGCGGGCATTGATTTTATGGCCATTCACTGCGCCCTGAATTTTGAGGTGGTGGAGCGCCTCCAGAAAACCGGCCGGGTGACGGATATTGTCAGCCGGGGCGGCGCCTTCCTCACCGGCTGGATGCTGCACAACAGGAAGGAAAATCCCCTCTACGAGGACTTCGATCGGGTGCTGGACATCCTGCGGGAGTACGATGTCACCTTGAGTCTGGGCGATGCCATCCGCCCCGGGTGCATTGCCGATTCCCTGGACGGCTCCCAGATCCAGGGCCTGCTGGTGGCCGGGGAACTGGTGGCCCGGGCCAGGGAAAAGGGAGTGCAGGTGATGGTGGAAGGGCCGGGGCACGTGCCCGTCCACCACGTGGAAACCACCATGCTCCTGCAAAAGCAGCTCTGCCACCAGGCCCCGTATTTTGTCCTGGGCACCCTGGCCATTGATGTGGCTCCGGGGTACGATCATATCACCGCGGCCATCGGCGGCGCCCTGGCCGGGGCTTCCGGGGCGGACTTCATCTGCTACGTCACCCCGGCGGAGCACCTGGGACTACCCACGGAAGAAGATGTGCGGGTTGGGGTGATGGCCGCCCGCATTGCCGCCCATGCCGCCGACATTGCCAAGGGCGTCAAGGGGGCCTGGGAGTGGGATTTAAAAATGGCCCGGGCCCGGGCTTCCCTGGACCGGGAGGCCGTGGCCGGCCTGGCCATCGACCCGGCCCTGGTGCGCTGTTACCTTGAGAAAGAAAAAGGGGAACCGTGCAGCGCCTGCGGCGATGAATGCGCCCTGCGGCTGGTCTCGGAGTATTTTCAGCAGTAATCCCACCATCCTTGAAGGTGGCAGGTAAATGTTTAAAAGAGATGCGCGATCTTCCTTAAATGGCTGGTATATAATGGACATCTGCCGCGGCCACTGGGCGGCCCAAGTGCTTTTTACTGCCGTGGACCTGGGCCTTTTCGACGTCCTGGCCCGGGGCGCCCAAACTCCCGCCCGGGTGGCCGCGGCCCTGGGCACCCACCCGGAAGCCACCGCTCGCCTGCTGGTTGCCCTGGAGGGACTGGGGCTGGTGGAAAGGGAGGGCGAGTTTTACCGCAACGCCCCCCTGGCCGACCGCCACCTGGTACGGGGAAGAGATGCCTACCTGGGCCATGCGGTGCACCACTTTGCCAACCTGGCCGAAGGGTGGTCCCGGCTGGGCGAGGCCGTGCGCACCGGCCGCCCGGTGGGTTTCGAGGCCGTGGAACGGGCGAACTATGAAGAGCGCCTGCGGGATTACATCCTGGCCATGCGGGACCAGGCCCGGCTCAAAGCGGAGCAACTGGCCGCCGCCCTGGATTTAAGCGGTTGTGAACGCATACTGGATTTGGGCGGCGGGCCCGGGGTGTATACCGTTGCCCTGTTGAAGAAAGAGCCCGGGGCACGGGCCACCATCCTGGACCTGGCCCCCACCCTGAAGATTACCCGGGAACTGGTTGAAGCGGCGGGGATAATGGGGCGGGTGGAGCTATGTGCCGGGGACTTTACCAGGGATGAACTGGGCGAAGGGGTTTACGACCTGGTCCTTGCCTCCAATGTGGTGCACATTTATGACGCCGTCACCAACCGGCGGCTCATGTGCCGGGTCTTCCGGGCCCTGCGCCCGGGCGGACAGGTGGTGATCCACGATTACGTCCTGGCTGAAGAGCCTTCCCTGGAAGCCGCCCTCTTTGACCTGAACATGCTGGTGGGCACCCTTACCGGCCGGGTGTACGGCGTTCAAGAAATGGGCAGCTGGCTGGAGGACGCCGGTTTTGAGGATGTGATTTACCACCCCCTGACCGCAGGCAGCGGGCTGTTAAAGGGGAGAAAATGGACTGGTAAATAGAAGGGAGGAGGAGCCGTTGACCGGCCCTTTAAAAAATAAAGGGGGGCCCGTTACCGGGCCGGCTGAAGCCGTGGCCCTGGATGACCTGGTGGAACATCTCTGCCGGGTGGCCCGGGAAGCCGGGGCAACGGAAGCCAGGTTGATAGATGTCAAAACGGTCACCGTGGCCCCCTGGGTGCGGTGGAAATGCCGGTACGGGTGTCCGGGGTACGGCAGGAGCCTCACCTGCCCTCCCTTCAGTCCCCGGCCCGAGGAGACGGAAAAAGTGCTGGGATGCTACCGTACGGGCATACTTTTTCTGGCTCCGGCATCCTGGCTGGTGCGTTACCTGGCTGCCCACCTGGAGCACCTGGCCTTCCGGGCCGGTTATTACAGGGCCTTCGGGCTGGGGGCGGGACCGTGCGGCCTGTGTGAAGAGTGCAATACCGGGGGGACGTGCCGCCGTCCGGGGGAGGCCCGCCCTTCCCTGGAGGCCTGCGGCATCGATGTCTTCCAGACGGCACGCAACAACGGCCTGAATCTAACCCCGGCCCGGGAACCGGGAGAACCCTGCCCCCGGGTGGGCCTGGTGCTGCTGGAGTGAAAAATCGCTTTGTTAACTGCAAAGGGCCTGAACATTACCCTTAACGTTATTTTTCGGCGAGGTGACCTGCCATGCGGATTTTGCTCCTCAACCCACCCCTGTTGACCGATCCCTTTACCGATGACCTGGTGGTTAACGCCCCCCTGTCGGCCTGCCTGCTTACCGGTTATGCCGGGGCCTGTTTAAAGCAGGCCGGATTGGACGTGACCGTTATGGATGCGGACCTGGCCGGCCTGGACGTGGCTCAAACCAGGAAGAAGCTGCTGGGGGAAGACTTTGATTTGCTGGGTGTGCACTTAAAATTCCTGTGGGAACGGACGGCGGAAATAATGGCCATGCTGCAGGTCGTGAAAGAAGAAAAACCCCGCATTCACCTCAACCTCTACGGCCATTACCCCACCTTTGCCTGGGAACCGCTGTTGCGGCAGTTTCCCTTTGTGGATTCGGTGGTTCTGGGGGAGCCGGAGTTAACCATTACAGATCTGGCCCGGCGCCTGGCCGGGTTGGACAGGGGAGCCTGGCAGGAAACCCCGGGGTTGGCTTTCAACAGCGAGAAGGGGGCGGTGCAAAATCCCCCGCGCTGTGCCATCACTGACCTGGACGCCCTGCCCTTCCCCCTGCGGCCTTCTCCGGAGCTGGCCGCCCGGCGCAACATGCACAATTACATCCTGGGCAGCCGGGGCTGTTTTGGCCGCTGCAATTTCTGCTACCTCAGTTCCTTTTACGGACCCGGCACAGTCTGGCGGGGGCGCAGCCCGGCCAATATTGTGGCCGAGATCGAAGAGGTATACGGCTCCACCGGCAACCCTTCCTTTTACTTTGCCGACGCCAACTTTTTCGGTCCCGGGGAAAGGGGGCGGCAGCGCGCCCTGGAACTGGCCGGCCGCTTGAGGCAGATGGACTTCCCTCTGGTTTTCGGCCTGGAATGCCGGGCCTCCGATGTGGATGAGCGGGTGTTTTATTCGCTGGTGGAGGCCGGCCTGCGGGATGTATTCCTGGGTGTGGAAAGCGGCTCCCAGAGCGCCCTGGACCGTTTTCAAAAGGGCACCACCGTGGTCCAGAATGAAAGGGCCATTACTATCTTACGCCGGCTGGGTCTGAACATCTCCCTGGGTTTCATTAATTTCGATCCCGGTACCACGCTGGAGGAAATCCGTGAGAACCTGGACTTTCTGCAGCGCATGGAGTTGCTGGACTGCCCCTCCACCACCGCCCACCTGTTTTTTCACCGCCAGGTCGTCCTGCGGGGAACTCCGGCCTACAACCAGCTGCTGGCCCGGGGTCAGTTGAGGCCTGTGGGGTTTACCGCCCATGAGGGGGAATATACCATTGCCGACGTCCGGGCGGAAGCGGTGGCCCGGGTGATGGGTGCTGTGGCCCGGCGGGTGCTGGAGATTACCGGAGGCGAAGATATGTACACCGCCAGGGGGCCAAAAGTAAGTTGCTGCGGGGGCAAGGGCAATGGAGGCTCCAGTGTTGACTGCGAAATTGTTACCGCCGGTGGCGGCAGGCCTTCCGCGCCACCCGGCAGTGGGCGGCAGCAATTGTACCGGCGGTTAAATCTTTTCCTGCAGGATTTCCTTTCCCGGCTTCTGGATGCCGCCGGCAGGGGAGAACTGAACCTGGGCACGGTGGCCGACTTTGTTGCCGCGGGGCAAACCGGGATAGAGGAGATAATGAGAATCTCTTAGCAGGGCTGCCGGAAGGCAGCTTTTTTCTCCGGTTACAGCCGGTGGCGGTACCGGCAGGGTAATATTTTCTATGGACTAACTGATGGGAGAGAGCTAAACTAATTATCGAATAATAAATTTGCCGGGAAGGTTTTTCATCTCAGAAAGAAGGCATGCTTTTTGGGTACATATCCGGAGCCTGAAACAAATGCCGCCATACAAAGGACGCCCCATATCCTGTTCATCAGCCTGGTTAATTTTTTGCTCAACTTTGCCGTGCAGGGCTCTCTTATCTTCATCCCCCTGCTGGGAGCCCAACTGGGGGCCAGGGACTGGCAAATCGGCCTGGTGGGGGCGTCTTACGGGGCGGCTTTTCTTTTTTCTTCCCTTTTTTGCGGCTGGAAGTCCGACTCTTTGGGAAGGCTTTTATTTGTGCGCCTGGGACTGGCCGCCAGCGGCCTGGCCTTTGCCGCCCAGGTACTGGCGCACTGCCTTCCGGTGTTGATCCTGGTGCGCTCCGCCGTGGGCCTGGCCCTGGGAATTACCACCGCGGCGTTGATTGCCTATGCCTTTGAGTCCGGTGCCGATATGGGCAAATTTAGCTCCTACGGCTCCCTGGGCTGGATCTTCGGCGCCCTGGGAGCGGCGTTGTTAAAGGAATTCAACCTGCTCTTTATTACCAGTTTTGTTTGCTGTGTGGCCGCATTTATCCTTTCCTTTACTTTCCACGAAGCAGCCGTCAAAAGGGGGAGGATTCAGCCCAAACTCTGGCTGGTGGTACGCCGGAATTTCCAGATCTACCTGGCCGTATTTCTGCGCCACCTGGGGGCAACGGCCGTCTGGATTATCCTGCCCCTGTACTTCTCCTCCCTGGGCATGAACAGGTTTTGGATAGGACTTCTCTGGGGAACCAATTTTACCGTACAGTTTTTAGTCATGCGTTTTTTAGAGCGGTTTAACGAGAATAAAGTATTTGCCTTTGGTCAATTGCTCTCCATCGGAGTCTTTACGGCCTATGCCTTTGTTACTGCGCGGCCGGCCCTGTTTGCGGTGCAGACCCTCCTGGGGGTGGCCTGGTCCTGCCTTTACGTGGGCGCTCTGCTTATTGTCCTGCGGAGCGGGGAAGAAAGAGGTACCGCCAGCGGCATCTTCCAGTCCACCTTAAACCTCTGCAATGCCGTGGGCCCCTTCCTGGGCGGGTTGATTGCCGAGCTGTGGGGATACCGGGGGGTGATGCTTTTCGCCGCCGGGCTGGGGGTGGCCGGCCTTCTGGTGGCCGTGCCCGCGGCCCGGGAAGTGCCCGGGCATTCAGCTTGAAGAAAAAAGCGAGGGAAACTCCAAAACTCCCACCTTCCATCCGGCGGCAGTTTTTCGGGGGGAGAGAAAAGCTGGAGCTGTTGCAACAGGACATGGAAAAGGCTGCCCGTGAAATAGGCATACGTCCCCTGGGCAGGGCGTTTCATGGAAATGCTGCCAAAGCATAACTGGTTCTTGCCGCCAGGAACCGGTTATGCTATTATATTTTTAACAATAAGTGCATCGTGCTAATAGCTGAGGTGCGCTATTATGTGCAAGAATGATTGTTCCTGGAACTTAACGGCTGACCGGTTATTGCAGCCGGTACTGCTGTTTCTGCTGCGTTTAAAGCCTTCCCATGGTTACGAACTCATCCAGAGACTGGCGCGGTTGGATTTGCTGGAGGGGGAAGCGGATCCGGCCACGGTGTACCGCAATTTGCGCCGCATGGAGCAGGAAGAGCTGGTTACCTCCAGTTGGGAGGCTACGGGAACCGGACCGGCCCGCCGCAGGTACGCGGTCACGCCTAAAGGGGACGAGTTACTGGATGCCTGGATGGTGGCCGTACGCAGGCAGAAGGAGAAGCTGGAGAAGTTTATCCAGCTTTATGAAAATCACCTGGACTGGGAAAAGGCACGGGGAGGTGAAAACCTATTACCGGAGGGATGATTGCCCACCCAGGAGTTTTGTGGCTGTCCGGTTGCTGTGGAGGTGAGTGTGAATAATGTCACGAGCTCCCTTTCGCATCCTCCATGCCGGGGCCTTGCGGAGGCCCATGGGGGAGTGCGTGCAGGTTTTCAAAGAATGCCACCCGGACCTTCCCGTAGAGCTGGAGTCGGCGGGGTCCCGGGAATGTGCCGCCCGCGTTTGCGACGGTGGAGTCTATGATGTGGTGGCCCTGGCCGATACGGCCGTATTTGCCCGCTGGCTGGTACCCGATTATGTGGACTGCTATTTTGTCTTTGCTACCGACCAGATTGTGGTGGCCTTTGATCGCTTTTCCCGGGGCAGTGAGGAAATCACCCGGGACAACTGGATAGATGTGCTCCTTTCCCCGGGGGTGATCTACGGCCGTTCGAACCATAACCTGGATCCCTGCGGGTACCGGACGCTGATGGTCTGGCAGTTGGCAGAAAAGTTTTACGGCCGGCCGGGGCTTTACGAAGCCCTGCAGGACGGCTGTTCCCGGATATATCCCAAATCCATCGATTTGGCCGGGGCGCTGGTGGAAGGAAGGGTGGACTACGCCTTTTTGTACTCCTCGGTGGTCCGCCAGCTTGGCTTGTGCCAGGTCAACCTGCCCTCCCGGATCAATCTTTCCAACCCCGCCCTGGCCGATTACTATGCCGCGGCCAGCGTCGCCCTGGAGGGCAGGGGGCCGGGGGAAAAGGTCCTGCTTGCCGGTGCGCCCATCGAGTTTGCCGTGGCAGTGCCCCGCAATGCCCGCTATCCTGCGGAGGCCCGGTGGTTCGTGGAATTCATTACCGGGGTGGAGGGCCAGCAGATCCTGGAGGCCTGCGGGCTTATTCCCTGTTAGCCCGGGTCTATCTTAGCCCAACCGGCCACCCCCCGGGTTAGAACGGGGCCGGACCCCATCAGCAGGTATGGGCTGGAACCGGAATTAGTTGACTGGCGCTCTCCAAAAAAAGTCCTGCCTGGCTAACCTGTTTGCAAAGGAGGTCTTCTTATGCATTTTCCCGTGTCCGGAGTTGATGTTTTCCCCCTTATACCCCCGCTGGCAGCTTTCCTTGTTTCTTCGGTTACGGCCTCGGCCGGGGTGTCCGGAGCCTTCTTGCTCCTGCCTTTTATGGTCAGCGTGCTGGGGTTTACCACTCCAGCCGTCAGCCCCACCAACCTGATCTACAACATTGTGGCCATCCCCGGGGGGCTGGCCCGTTACATCAGGGAAGGGCGCATGGCCTGGCCCCTTACCTGGGTGGTGGTAATTGCCACATTGCCGGGAGTTTTCGTGGGCGCCTGGATCCGCGTCCGGTACCTGCCCGACCCGAAGGCCTTTAAACTCTTTGTGGGCCTGGTTTTGCTCTACCTGGGCGTGCGGTTGTTGTACGAAACCACCGGCCGTTACCTGAAGAGCAAAGAAAAGACCCAGAACCTGGAAAAGAAGTTCCGCGAGCGGGTACAGCAGATCAAAAGCGAATCGGCAGGCCGCATTGCTGCGGGCCTGCCCCCGGAGGCGGTGGTCAAAACCCGCTCGGTATCCCTGTGCAAAATTGAATATGATTTCTGGGGGGAAACCTTCTCCTTCAGCACCCCGGTTGTTTTTACCCTGGCCCTGGTGGTTGGTTTAATCGGCGGTATTTACGGCATCGGCGGGGGGGCCATCATTGCCCCCTTTGTAGTCTCCGTTCTCGGCCTGCCCGTTTATACCGTAGCGGGGGCCGCCCTGGCCGGCACTTTTCTTACCTCCATTGCGGGGGTTGTCGTTTATCACCTCCTCTCCCTTACCGCAGCAGGGGCCCGGGCCGGTGTGTCACCCGACTGGTTTCTGGGGGCGCTCTTTGGCGTGGGCGGCTTCCTGGGCACCTATTTTGGGGCTTACCTGCAAAAATACCTGCCCGACCGGTTGATCCGGGGAATCCTGGGTTCTCTGGTCACCTTCCTGGCGGTGAGTTACATACTGCAGTATTTCATTTAGAAAATGTCGCCCATTTTTTATTGAAAAGTAGAAGCCGTTATGTTAACATGGGCTCAGAATGGATAGACCCGCTTGTAAAGTATGCTCCGGCTTTATCCTTAAAGGGGGACAATGGTGGTGGGCAGTGAAAATTTGATCCTGCGCATCGAGGGTATCCGTTCTGAGGATGATAGAATGGAAGTGAAAAGAGTACTGGAAGACATCAACGGTGTCAGCTGGGTTTGCGTGGACGGTACAGCCGGCACCGCGGTGGTGATATTCGACCCCGATGAAACTCCCCAGGATGAACTGATCAATGCGGTAATGGAGGCAGGCTACACGGTGAAGCGGTTTTTTAACAGTTAATGTTCGCTGAGAACAGGGTTGCCTCCGGACAGGTTTGTGCATGGCCAGCCAGGTTTCAGGCTGGCTTTTTTAGGACGATGCCCGGGTAGTTGACCCCCAAATTTGGCCCGCCTGCTTTTTTCCTACCCCTGCTGCAGGTTGCAGCCGCACTGGCAGTACGCCTGGGCTTCTCTTTTCTGGCCTGGCTTTTCTTTATACTTTTGGTGTTGTTATCGTGGGGCAGGGTTTGACTGGCTGCCTTGTAACAATTGCTTTGGTGAAACTTGCTTTAAAAGATACAGCAAGGAGATGGGGAATATCCTTGACTACAGGCATAAGGGAAATACCTGTCCCTACTGTACAAGAAAGCAGAACGGGAGCAATAGTTTTGCGTCCTTTTTCCCGGACTTCCGTCTTCAAGCATGAAGGCCTGAGAAGGCCCGGAGAACAAAAGGAGGGGACGGAAGATATGGAAACGAAGATCAGGGAGGCAGGTACGGGCTGTGGCTGCCCGGGAAATAACGCCAGGGCTTTATCTTCTTCAATGAAAGGATGCTGCCCTCCCCCGGATGATGTCTCGGGGGAATGCGCCGCCCCATGTTGCGGGCCGGAAAGCGTAACGGCACGGCTGGCCGGCAATCAAGCTGAAAAAAGGCGGTTGGACATCGAGTTTATGTATCTGGACTTGAGTGTATGCACCCGGTGCCAGGGAACCGAAAAAAGTCTGGAGGAAGCTGTTTCGGAAGTCGCCCGGATTCTAGAAGCGGCGGGCTTCGAGGTAACGTTGCACAAAATTCACGTTCAAAACGAGGAGCAGGCCCTTGCGCTGGGGTTCGTCAGTTCCCCCACCATCCGTATCAACGGGCGGGACATCCAGCTGGATGTGAGGGAAAGCCTCTGCGAATCCTGCGGTGATCTTTGCGGAGAAGATGTGGATTGCCGTGTCTGGGTATACCAGGGCAGGGAATACACCGTTCCACCTAAAGGCTTGATCGTTGATGCCATCCTCCGGGAAATATATGGCGGACCAGCCGGGGCGGTGCATGGTCCTTCTAAAATAAAAGCCCTGCCGGACAATTTGAAGCGGTTTTTCGCCGCCAGGCGAAATAAAGAAACATAATTATGGTTTTGCGACAGTACCTATAAAAAAGAGTGGCGTAAAAGCCGCTCTTTTTTATGACAAGCATTTGTTACCATCTGTTGTTCAGAATAAAAATGGCAAAAACTATGGCAATTTACAGCAGCCTATTGTATTAGATTAATAGCATATAGTATAATAATGATTGTTAAATTGTAGTGGGATGCATTTACTCGAAGGGGAGGTGTTTGAACTGCTACAAGATTGCCGTAAGTGCGGCCTGGCAGTGCTCGATGCTGCGGAACCACAACAAATCCGCTGCTTCTTGACCAGAAGGCCGGTGCCGCCTGCTGATCAGCTGCACCGGTGGCATTGCCTTTATTACATGGAGCCGATTATTGAGGACGGGAACGTTCTTACGGCCGAGCAGCATTACCTGATCAAGCAGGCCGAACTGGACGGTAAAAAATGAAGGTTGCCCCTGGGGTAGCACCCGGTGGGTGTTTTACGGCTCAATGGGCAAACTATTACAGGTTTTCCCGGGAGAAAGAGATAACAGGAGGTAGCAAATATGGCTCAATCCGTGACACGCAGGCTTTCATTCTTCGACCGTTATTTAACCGTCTGGATTTTCCTGGCCATGGCTGCTGGAGTGCTGGGTGGCTACATATACCCGCAAATTGCCAATTTTTGGGGTAGATTTCAAGTGGGTACGACCAACATACCCATTGCCATCGGACTCATCCTGATGATGTACCCGCCCCTGGCGAAAGTCCGCTACGAAGAACTTCCCGCGGTCTTCAGCAATAAAAAGATATTAACCCTGTCCCTGATCATGAACTGGATTGTCGGCCCGGTAGTTATGTTCTCCCTGGCCATCCTGCTGTTGCGCGATAAACCGGATCTGATGGCCGGGGTTATCCTGGTAGGGCTGGCCCGTTGCATAGCCATGGTTCTGGTCTGGAACGACCTGGCCGAAGGCAGTCCCGAATACGCCGCCGGGCTGGTGGCCTTCAACGCCATATTCCAGGTGCTGACCTATTCTATTTACGCTTATATATTCCTTACGGTAATTCCTGCCTGGCTGGGCCTTTCCAGCGTAGTGGTCAATGTTTCTATGGGTGAAATTGCCAGGAGCGTTTTCATTTACCTGGGTATTCCCTTCATAGCAGCCATCATTACCCGTACCGCAATGGTCGGCTCAAGGGGACGGGACTGGTATGAGCAGAATTTTATTCCCAGGATCAGGATGATTACCCCGATCGCCCTGTTGTTTACCATCCTGGTGATGTTTTCCTTGAAGGGTGAGGTGATCGTTACATTACCTGTTGATGTAATCCGGGTGGTCATCCCTCTCACTTTATATTTTGTGTTCATGTGGCTGGTCACCTTTTACCTGGGGAGATTGATTGGAGCGGATTATGCAACTACAACCACCCTTGCCTTTACCGCCGCCAGCAACGACTTCGAACTGGCCATCGCCGTGGCCGTGGCGGTCTTCGGCATCAACTCCGGCCAGGCCTTCGCTACCGTCATCGGTCCCCTGGTGGAGGTGCCCGTGCTGATCGGCCTGGTCAACGTGGCCCTTGCCTTCAGACGTAAATATTTCGCGCACGAATTGCGCTGAGCCAGCCAGTTTTTCAAATGTGACCGGCTTTTGGCAGGTTCCGTTCCACGGGATATCTATTCTGGCATAATCAATGCCGGTAATATGCCAATAAATCATGGAGGTGCAGATTGTTATGGAGATCAAGATTTTCGGCACCGGTTGTCCAAAATGCAAGGCTTTGCACCAGGCAGTGGTTGAGACGCTTAATGAGATGGGCTTGAGCGCCGACGTTAAGAAGGTGGAAAAGTTGGATGAGATCGTGCAGGCCGGGGTCATGCTTACCCCGGGCCTGATGGTCAACGGCAAGCTCAAGGTGTTCGGCAAGGTGCCCGGAAAAGAAGACATCAAGCGTTACATCGAAGAAGAGAAACAATAAGGGGGGATTTTGGAATGGCCGATACCTGTACCTGTGCGGCGGCACCGGTGCTCATCTTTCCGTGCTCCGGTGGTTCAAATGTCGGTCAAATAGCCAACCAGGCAGCCGTAGAGCTCACTAAGGAGGGGGTGGGGAAGCTCTTTTGCCTGGCCGGGATAGGCGGTCATGTGGAAAGCTTTATTGAATCTTCAAAGGGAAACCGGCTGGTGGTCATTGACGGTTGCCCGACGGCCTGCGCCAAAAAAATTTTTGATCATGTAAATCTGCCGGTTACCGATTATATAGTCGTTACCGGGCTGGACATCAAAAAGAATCACAATTTTGACCTCGAGAGGAAAGACATTGAGAAAGTTTGTGCGGAAGTGAAGAAACGCCTGCAATGTAATCTGTAAATCACAGAGACGAAAAAGCGCGGGAGAAGCACTCCCCGCTTTTTTTCTGCCTGGATATTGAGTTATCCCCACTTTCCAGCCTACCCTGTTTTGGTTCTCGAACGCTGCATAAAGCGATTGACAATATTATAATAATCTAATATACTTAACTTGGGCGGGTTCACAGGAGGTGAGGGCGTTTCAATTAGTCCGGGATGAAAAGCATGTAATGAGCTATGTAACTTTGTTGTAATTTGAAAAGATGAAAGGGGAGCTGGCAATGAAAGAACGCGACAAATTCCTTTTAATGGTTGCTATTTTCCTGGCGGCTTTTTACATTCCGCTGCACAACCCGCGGGTGCAGTCGGCCATCCTGGAAGCTTTTTTCATGCTCCAGGACTACGCCCAGAAGCACGTTTTAACCTGCCTGGTGCCGGCCTTTTTCATCGCCGGGGCCATTGCGGTGTTTGTCTCCCAGGCTTCAGTTTTGAAATATTTCGGGGCGGGGGCAAATAAAATTTTATCCTACGGGGTTGCCTCGGTGTCGGGTACCGTACTGGCGGTGTGTTCCTGCACGGTGCTGCCGCTTTTTGCGGGGATCTACACCCGCGGTGCCGGTATCGGCCCGGCTACGGCATTTCTTTATTCCGGCCCGGCCATCAACGTCCTGGCCATTATTCTCACTGCCCGGGTGCTGGGTTTCGAACTGGGCCTGGCCCGGGCGGTAGGCGCGGTTGCCTTTTCCATTATCATCGGCCTGCTCATGCACCTGATCTTCCTCAAAGAAGAAAAGGCAAAGGAAGAGGCCGCCCTTACTTTGCCGCCCCCTCCGGAAGACAGGAGGTCTTTGTGGCAGTACGGCGTTTACTTCCTGACCATGGTGTTGATCCTGATCTTTGCGGCCTGGGGTAAGCCGCCCCAGCCGGTAGGTTTTTTCAGCGCCGTCTACCGGGTGCACTGGTACCTCACCGTTTTCTTCCTGGTCGTGCTGGCGGTAATATTGAAGCTCTGGTTTACTAAAGACGAGCTGGTGGGCTGGGTGGAGTCCACCTGGAGCTTTGCCAAGCAGATCTTCCCGCTCCTGCTGGGCGGTGTGCTGGTGGCCGGCTTTCTTATGGGAAGGCCCGGGGTCGATACGGGGATCATCCCGGCCAAATATATTTCGGCACTGGTAGGGGGGAACTCCCTCGGCGCCAACCTCCTTGCTTCTATAGTAGGGGCCCTGATGTACTTTGCTACCTTGACGGAAGTTCCCATCCTGCAGGGGCTGATCGGCAGCGGGATGGGCAAGGGCCCGGCGCTGGCGCTGCTTCTGGCGGGGCCGGCCTTAAGTCTGCCGAACATGATTGTGATCAGGCAGATAATGGGAACCAAAAAGGCCGCCGTCTATATCTCGCTGGTAGTGATTTTGTCCACCATTGCGGGGATGATTTACGGGTCCATCTGGGGGTAAGAACCCGGCCGGGGCTGATTCTGGTATAGCCGGAGGGAAGTCGCGTGCGAGTGGCACAATTCATTAATAAACACATGATCCAGCTTTTGATGGCGGTAATTGCCCTGGGACTGCTGCTGGGCTACCTGTTGCCCGATACCGGCAAGCGGCTGCAGGTTTTCTACCCGGTAGCGCTGTTCATTATGCTGTACCCCATGATGGTGGGAATTAAAATCGGCGAAGTGGTTGGAGCGGCCAGGCGGGTGGGGTTCATGACGGTGGTGATGGTCTTTAATTACCTCATATCCCCCCTGCTGGCGGCGCTCCTGGCCAGGATGTTTTTATCCGGTTACCCGGACTTTGCAGTAGGGCTTATCCTCACCGGAGTGGTTCCCTGTGCGGGTATGATCGTGGCGTGGACGGCAATGGCCAAAGGAAATGCACCCATGACGCTGGTGATCACGGTAACCAGTTTGCTGGCCGGCATTGTGTTAATACCGCTGTGGATGAGTGCCCTGGCCGGCAAATACGTTCCCGTAGATGCCTGGAAAATGCTGCAAACGATTTTTTATACTATTGTTGTTCCCCTGGTCCTGGGTAACCTGACCAGGGTGTGGCTGGTGAAAAAATGGGGACAGAAGAAATTTGCCGATTATAAGCCCGTTTTCCCTGCCGTTTCGGCCCTGGGCATGTACCTGGTATTCTTTATCTCCATGATGTCCGAATCCGTAACTCTGGTACGCAATTAGCAATACCTGGGTGTAATCGCCCTGCCGCTGGTGATATTTTATACGCTTTTATTCGGCATTTCCATCCTGTACGCCCGGTTGACCCGTACCGGTTACCCGGATATGGTGGCCCTGACCTACGGGGGTCAGCGGTAAAAACATTTCCATCGCCCTGGCCCTGGCCGTGGTGTTCTTCTCGCCATTGACGGTCATGACAGAAAGTTACCACCACGATTAATCCAGAAGGGGATCGCCCCCCGGGGTGCCCGGTCAAATCATAGACCGGGCGTTTTTGTTTACACCCCGTTCCCATAGAGTGTGGATGAAGCAATAGGATGTCATATTAGCAAAATTATAAAGAAAATTTTTTGTATAACATTGATATATTTAAAAATTAAATGAGTACAATAAAGGAATTTTTTGAGACAATCGAAAATAAAAGAATGTAATATTTCCGGGAGGTGGTAATGTTTGAACAGCAAAAGGGTGCTGGTTGTTGCGGCCGGTGGCACCCTGGGGCTGCTGGCGGTAGTACTGGTGGCCATGGGCAACCCGGCCAACATGGGCTACTGTGTGGCCTGTTTCCTGCGCGATATCACCGGTGGATTGGGTTTACACCGGGCTGCCCCGGTACAGTACATAAGGCCTGAAATTATTGGCCTAGTGCTGGGGGCCTTCCTTGCATCCCACGCAACAAAGGAGTTCCGGCCCATTGGCGGTTCCAGTTCTTTTACTCGCTTTGTGCTGGGTTTTCTGGCCATGATCGGCATGCTGGTTTTCCTGGGCTGTCCGGTACGTGCCGTCCTGCGGCTGGCCGGCGGTGACCTCAACGCCGGGGTAGGGCTGCTGGGTCTGGTAGCGGGGGTAGCCGTCGGAGTCCAGTTTCTCAAGTCCGGTTTCAGCCTGGGGCGGGCTGTTCCCCAGCAGAAAGGCAACGGCTATTTGTTTACGGGACTTATGGTACTGCTCCTCATTCTACTGCTTGCACGTCCTTCCTTTATATTTTTCAGCGAGAAGGGCCCCGGTTCCATGCATGCTCCCGTATGGGCCGCCCTGGGAGCGGGCCTGGTGATTGGTGTGCTGGCCCAGCGTTCCCGGCTGTGCATGGTCGGCGGAATCAGGGACTTCATTATGTTCCGGGATGCCCACCTCTTGTACGGTTTTGTGGCCATATTTGTGGTTGCCCTGGTAGGAAACCTGGCGGTGGGTACTTTTAAAATTGGGTTTGCGGGACAGCCGGTGGCTCATACCGACGGGGTATGGAACTTTCTGGGGATGGCGCTGGCCGGATGGGCGGCAGTGCTTCTGGGCGGGTGCCCGCTGCGCCAGCTGGTTGCCGCCGCCGAAGGAAATACCGACAGCGCCTTGACCATAATGGGGATCATATTTGGAGCTGCAGTTTCGCATAACTTCGGCCTGGCCGGCAGCCCCACCGGAGTGCCGGTAGGCGGCCAGATAGCCGTTGTTCTGGGGTTGATAGCAGTGTTTATTATAGGTTGCGCAAACCGTCCAGCGGCAGTAAAGCGAGGTGTGAGCATTGGTAAGGGAAGTTGACGCCAGGGGTTTGTTGTGTCCCGAGCCGGTTTTACTGACCAAACAGGCTCTGGATGCTCTCGGGGCCGGAACCGTAAAGGTGCTGGTCAGCAGCGCCGCGGCCAGGGAAAATGTCTCCCGGCTGGCTGAAAGCAGGGGCTGGCAGGTTGAGGTCCAGGAACAGGGTGAGGATATTTTACTGGTCTTAACAAAAAAATAATTCAGCAGCTATAGGATGACTATGTTAAAAAGCCCCCGGAAGAAATTCCCGGGGGCTTTTATGTTAAGCTAAACTGGCCGCTGCTTTTTGCCAGATGTACTTCCTTTCGTCAACAGAAAAATGACCAAATATTTTTTTTGAAAAGGCGTTTACAAAAACAATTGATGATGCTATATTATTTATAGAACTATATAGGCAAATAACATATAAAGGGGGTGTATTCATATGTTCTTCTCGCCCGAAAAGGGACATTGTTGCGGTCACCAGGTGTATGGTCACGGGCATGCTCCCGGGCACCGGGGTTGTCACTGTCACGGCGGTCAATTTCACCGGCATTTTTACAGTAGGGAAGAACGGCTGGACCGCCTGGAAAACTACCTGAAGCAATTGCAGGCTGAAGTCAAGGCGGTAGAGGAAAAGATTAAGGAGTTAAAGGGTTAACCGGTAAGTTGCCCGGGTCAGAAGGGATTATTTCCCTTCTGACCTGTATTTTGAGATAAACGCTGGAAAAGGTAAATGTTCAGCGAAACCGTTATGAATAGGAGTGCGGTGCGCATCTTACGCGAAGCATTGGAGTAAGCGAGGACAGCACCGCATCCAACCAGGTTCACTGAACGTTTACTGGGGAAGAATGTACTTTCCTGCGCGCACAAGATTTAATCCCTGATCTGGATTACGTCAAACGGTCACAGGGGTGATGCAATGTTCTTCAACGTTATCCTTTATCTTCTGGCGGCAGCAGCTTTATGTATTTCTTTCCGGCGGGACCGGCAGAAGACAAAAAAGGCCCTGGCCATCGCCTGGAACTCCTTTCGCAACCTGATCCCCAGCATGCTGGGGATCATCGGGCTGATTGGCCTTATGCTGGCGCTGGTGCCCCGGGAGGTTATTGCGGGGTTCTTTGGCAATAACAGTCCCGCGGGCATTCTCCTCATTTCCCTGGCCGGCGCCGTAACCCTGATGCCTGCCTTTATCGCCTTTCCCCTGGCGGCTTCCCTTTTGCAATCCGGGGCCAGCGTGATGGCGGTGGCCTGTTTTATTACGACTCTGTTAATGGTGGGGATTATCACGGCCCCCATGGAAGTTAACTTTTTCGGTAAAAAATTTACTTTCTGGCGCAATGCAATCGGGTTTGTCCTGGCCCTGGTGATCGGGGGCGTGATGGGGGTGATTTTGCAGTGAAAGCCCAGCTCAGGAGATATGCCCTGTTTGCTTTAGTGGTGGTTGCCGATCTGCTTCTTTACTTGCAGCATCCGGCCAGGGGAGAGCAAGCAATTAGAAGTGCCCTGGATTATCTGGTGGAAATGCTTTTGTTCATACCGCCGATTTTCGTCCTGGTAGGCCTGCTGGACGTATGGGTTCCCCGTCAGATTGTGGAGAAGAACGTAGGGCCGGACTCCGGTGTGCGCGGTGTGGTTATCTCCATTCTGGTGGCCACTGCGGCGGCCGGTCCCCTTTATGCCGGTTTCCCGGTGGCCGACGCGCTGCTCAGAAAGGGCTGTCGTCTGGCGAATGCGGTAATTTTCCTGGGCACCTGGGCGACCATTAAAATTCCCATGTTGATGATGGAAGTCAAGTTTGTCGGGCTGCCCTTTGCGCTCTTGCGCCTGGCTTTAACCCTGCCGGCCATAATTGCTACGGGGTATCTCATGGAGATGATTTTAAAGGTCGGGGAGACGGGAAGGTTTGCGCAAGGTGCCGGCGAAAAAAACTATTAATAAGATGTTTGCCCAGCACCTCACCGTAACCAGGTTCTCTGGTAGTAATACTGCTAACCATATGCGGCTTTAGTCCCTGCGCAGGTACCCAGCACTCACAGTAACCGGGTTCTCTATAGTAACTGCTTACCATATGCGGCTTTAGTCTCTGCGCAGGTACCTGGATCCGGTGAGTGCTGGGTGAGTGCTGGGTGAGTGCTGGGTGAGTGCTGGGTGAGTGCTGGGTCACCGGAGCAAGCGAGAACCAGAACTGAGTAGCTGGAAGGTGGGGACAACCCAGACCCGGGGCGAGGGTTGTCTTATATGGGTTTCATCCGGTAAGTGAGGGATGCCTTATGTGCAGAAATCACGGTCCCGGCCACCGGCACGGCGACTGCCGGTGTGCCGGGGCTCCTATGGAGCGGTTTATGCAACCATGCCTTTTGCTTTTGCTTCACCGCCGTTCGGCCCACGGTTACGAACTGATGCAAAGCTTAAGGGAGTTTGGCTTCCAGGACAGTGAGGCCGACCCGGGTACGGTTTACCGCAATCTGCGCCGCCTGGAAGAGGAAGGCCTGGTTTCTTCCCGGTGGGATACCAGCGGTGGCGGTCCGGCCAGGCGCCTGTACCGTTTAACTCCGGAAGGGGAGGAACTGCTTCATGCCTGGGCGGAAGCAATAACACACAACAAAAGGCGGCTGGAATATTTTCTGACCAGGTACCGGGAGGAGTTTGGGCAAAGCTGAAGAAGGATCGCATTTATTGAAGCCGCCCCTAAAAACTGCCCCCTTGCCTTCCCGCAGCCAGAGCCAGACCAGGTAGCCGCCGCCTATTTCCGCCAGCCCGGTACCGGAACGTTTAAAAACTCCCCCCTTGTGCAGGGATTTTGCCCAGAAAGAGTGAAATATTGTTTTGCTGACACATACTATGTACGGGCTGTAATGTTGCCGGGGAGGTTTTCGAAATGCTTTGCAGGTACAAAGTTATCCTCGAGTGGGACGAAGAAGGGCAGGGGTACGTCGTTTCCGTCCCTGCTTTACCTGGATGCTTCACCCAAGGAGACACCGTTGAAGAAGCCCTGGAAAGGGCGAAGGAGGCTATAGCGGGCCACCTTGCGGCTTTGGCCCGGGAAGGTTTGCCCCTGCCCACAAAAGGAAAGCACAGCGAAGAGGCGAAGCACTGCAGGACTTTGTGGGGGAAAGTTTTCTGAGTCCGGTGGTGCTGGTGGGCGGCCGGAAGAGGAAAATCCAGTATTGGTTCGGGTTTAGGGTTTTGTGGACACGCACGGGACTTGATAGCCTGTGTTTGTCTACAGGTTACTCTGTTAAGATATAAAGGCCCCGGCCGGTGTATGACAGCCGGCCGGAGCGTTTTAATGGCCTTTACCTGCAGCGCCATTCCTTGTGCTGGATACTGCGGCAAATTTAACCCAGGATTTCCTTCAAGTCCTGATCGGGAGTGGTGATCAGCTTCAGGTTGTAGTTGTCCTGCAGCACCTTGAGCACGTTGGGTGTGATGAATGCCGGTGCGGACGGGCCGATGCGGATGTTCTTGATCCCCAGGTGGAACAGGGTGAGCAGGATGGCCACGGCTTTTTGCTCGAACCAGGACAGCACCAGGCTCAGGGGCAGGTCGTTCACGCTGCAGTTAAAGGCCCTGGCCAGAGCTGCGGCCACCTGGATAGCCGAGTAGGCGTTGTTGCACTGACCCATATCGATCAACCGCGGGATTCCTTCAATTTCGCCCAGATCCAGGTAGTTGAACTTGTACTTGCCGCAACCCAGGGTTAGCACCACGCAGTCCCCGGGCACTTTCTGGACAAACTCGGTGTAGTAGTTCCGGGACTTCTTCACCCCGTCGCAGCCGCCCACCAGGAAGAAGTGGCGGATCTTGCCGGCCTTGACGGCGTCGATGATTTTATCGGCCAGGGCTAAAACGGCGTTGTGGTGGAAGCCCGTCAGCAGTGTCCCGCCCTCTTTTTCCGGCAGGGGTGGTAGCGATTTGGCTTTTTCGATAACCGGCGTGAAGTCCCGGTTTTTAATATGGGTTACATCCGGCAGCCCGGCTATGCCGCAGGTAAACATGCGGTCTTTGTAGGATTCCTTGGGAATGAGCACGCAGTTGGTGGTGCCCAGAATGGCGCCGGGAAACTGGTCGAATTCAGTTTTCTGGTTCTGCCAGGCACTGCCGTAGTGACCGGCCAGGTGGGGGAATTTTTTCAGCTCCGGGTAAGCGTGGGCCGGGAGCATTTCCCCGTGGGTGTAAACGTTGATTCCAGTGCCTTCCGTTTGTTTCAGCAATTCATACAGGTCTAAAAGGTCGTGTCCGGTGATCAGGATAGCCGGGCCGGCCTTGGTACCCGTGGAAACTCTGGTGGGTTCAGGAGAACCAAACCGTTCCACATGGGCCTTGTCCAGCAGTTCCATTACCCGCAGGTTCATTTCGCCGCACTTGAGCACCAGTTCAATGTGCCGGTTTAAATCGAAGTCCACGTTGGTCAGGGTGGTAAACAGCGCTTCATGCATGAAGGCGTCCACCTGTTCATCCCTGGCACCCAGTTCCCGGGCGTGGTAAGCGTAAGCGGCAATCCCTTTCAAAGCGATGATTATGGTATCCTGCAAACTGGCGATGTCCTCGTTTTTGCCGCATACACCTGCTTTAGTACAACCGGTGCCGTTGGCCGTCTGTTCACACTGGTAACAAAACATGTACTTTTCACCCTCCTTGAGAATTTTTTTGTTTAACCATTTGCTTACATTATAGGCCTGGCAAGGAAACGGGGCAGTGATTTGGCTCACAGCAAAGATGTGCTTTTAGTAATCCTCACCGGTCCGTCGATGATCCGGCCTTTCATTGAGCGGCTGCCTGTTTCATACCCGGGCAGGGAACGGCTAATAAATGTCGAAACATTCCTTTAGGGTGAATATTGATGCTGGTTTTGCACGGAACCTGGCTTCCCGCCGGTGTGGTGGGTAAGGACAGCGGCTATTTTTTTGTGTGGGGAGAAGTGGCCCCCGGGGCGGAGTTCGGCGATACGGTGCTGCCCCGCCGGCGGGGACGCCGGCCCATGGGCTGGCATCCCGGACAGGCTGAAGTGGCCGATTTGTACCACGGGATGGATTTAAAGCGGGTGCCGGATATGATAAAGCTATGGATTCTGCTACCCTCCTGCGGGGGGCGGCCGCTGCCCTCACCCCTTTTACCGGTAGCCGGCGCTGCCGATGAATCTGTTTTTCCAGATGAAGAGATCGTCTTAAGGCCCTGGCTGGTCGAGGGGTTTTTGTTTCCTGCCGGGCAGGCCGCAGAGATGCTTTTAAAAGGCCGCTTTTCTAAGGATGTGGTCATGCCGTCTGCCGGCTGGCACTACTGGCGCCGGGTAACGCTCTGGGCCATGGAGCTATTGGTCAGGCAGCGATTTATTCCCCTGCTGGATGAAAAAAGCTATCAGGCCGTCTGGAGACCCGCGTTCAACGCCCGGGAAGACCTCTCCCGGCTGGAGTTGCTGGCCCGGTCCATGCCCCCCGTATGCCGTGCCGTGGCCGCTTTGAAAAATGGTCCCCGCCCGCCGGAAGGGACCGCAACCATCCTGCCGGCACCCGATGCCCTGGTGATGGATTTTGTCCGCCGGGTGGTGCAGGAAAAAATATCGGGATGGCTGGCCCCATCGCCCGGAGTACGTATCAAAGGCCGTCAAAACGATCCGGCTGCTCGCTGGGTGCAGGCGCTGGGCCGTGGGGGAGGGCCGGTGGAACTGCCGGAGGACATGCTCAAGGAAATGACCGGGCAATTAATAGCCTGGCGCTTGCCCTTGTCCCGGCGCCGGCAGGTGCCTTTTCGCACCTGTTTCCGCCTGGAACCGCCGCCCGATGGCGAAAAAACCTGGACTTTAAGTTTCTTTTTACAGGCCGTGGATGATTCCAGCCTGCTGGTGCCGGTGGAAATGGTGTGGAAGGAAAGCGGCGCCGCCCTGACCTTCCTGCACCGGCGCTTTGAAAACCCCCAGGAGCGCCTCCTGGCCGACCTGGGGCAGGCCTGCCGGCTGTTTCCGCCGCTGGAAAGGTCCCTGCAGGACCCCTGCCCCACCCGTTGTGAACTCAGCACCGCCGAGGCGTATACTTTCCTGAAGCAGGCCGTGCCGTTGTTTCAGGAAAGGGGTTTGGGCGTGCTGGTACCTTCCTGGTGGGGTGAGGGAGCTGCCGGCCCCGTCCCGGGTATGCGTTTAAGGTTGAGAAGGTACAAGGAGGGGCAGAGCGAGGGAGTTGGCCGGGGGATCCTCGGACTGGATACCCTGGTGGAGTTTCACTGGGAACTGGCCCTGGGCGGGGAAACCATCAGCAGGGAAGAATTTGAAAAGCTGGTGGCCATGAAGCTTCCTCTGGTGAAGGTAAGGGGGCAATGGGTGGAACTGGAGCCCCGGCAGGTGGAAAAGATCCTGGAATTGCTGGCCGGCAACAGGAAAAATAACGTCATGACCCTGGGAGAAGCCATGCGCCTGGCGGCGGGGATGCCGGCCCGGGCTGGCCTGGAGCTGGATGACCTGCCGGTGCTGGACGTGACGGGAGAGGGAGAACTTTCCCCGTTGCTGGAGAAATTGAAGAATGAGGATAGACTGGACCTGCAGCCGGTGCCGACGGGATTCCGGGGGCAGTTGCGCCCGTACCAGGAAAGGGGTTTTTCCTGGCTGGCCTTTTTAGCCCGCATGGGTATGGGCGGTTGCCTGGCCGACGATATGGGACTGGGCAAGACCGTGCAGTTTATTGCTTTTTTGCTGCACCGCCTGGAAGAGGGGCAACCCCGGGGGCCGGCGCTGCTGGTCTGCCCCACTTCAGTGGTGGGCAACTGGCAGCGGGAAGTGGCCCGTTTCGCCCCGGGCTTGAAGGTTCTGGTTCATCACGGGCCGCAGCGGTTGCGGGGGAAGAAGTTTGTCCGGGAAGCCGGGGCCTGCCACCTGGTTCTGACCACCTATTCCCTGGCCCAGCG
The DNA here is from genome assembly GCF_030813795.1 of Desulfofundulus luciae. NCBI lineage: Bacteria > Bacillati > Bacillota > Clostridia > Eubacteriales > Peptococcaceae > Desulfofundulus > Desulfofundulus luciae. The sequence goes on from NZ_JAUSUX010000003.1 coordinate 29,511, forward strand.
GGACGAACGCCTGCTGGCGGAAGTGGAATGGGACGGGGTGGTGCTTGACGAGGCCCAGAACATCAAAAACCCGGCTGCCAAGCAGACCCGCAGCGTGAAGAAATTGAAGGCCGGCTACCGTTTTGCCCTTACCGGCACACCGGTGGAAAACCGCCTTTCGGAATTATGGTCCATCATGGACTTTTTAAACCCCGGTTTTTTAGGCCCGGCGGCCGATTTCAACCGCCGTTTTGCCCTGCCCATAGAGCGGTACGGGAACCAGGAAAAGACCCGGCGGCTGCAGCAGCTGGTGAAGCCATTCATCCTGCGCCGGGTGAAAACCGACCCCCGCATTATCCAGGACCTGCCGGAAAAACAGGAAAGCCGGGTCTACTGTAATCTCACCAGGGAGCAGGCCACCCTGTATGAAGCGGTGGTCCAGGAGATGATGGAACGCATAGAAGAGGCGGAAGGCATGGAGCGCCGGGGCCTGATTCTGTCCGCCCTCACCAGGTTAAAACAGATCTGCAACCACCCGGCGCAGTTTCTTGGTGACGGCATACTGGCGGCCCGGCGGTCCGGTAAAATGAAGCGTCTTCTGGAAATGCTGGAAGAAGTGCTGGCCGGCGGCGAGAAGGCGTTGATCTTTACCCAGTTTGCCCGTATGGGGGAAATATTGAAGAACCACCTGCAGGCCCATTTTGGCCGGGAGGTACTTTTCCTGCACGGTGGTGTGGGCCAGCGCCAGCGGGACCGCATGGTGGAGCGCTTCCAGCAGCAGTCCGGGCCGCCGTTTTTCGTGATTTCCCTGAAGGCCGGCGGGGTGGGCCTTAACCTGACGCGGGCCAACCACGTTTTCCACTTCGACCGCTGGTGGAACCCGGCAGTGGAAGACCAGGCCACCGACCGGGCCTTCCGCATAGGACAGAAGCTCAATGTTTTCGTCTACAAGTTTGTTACCAGTGGCACCCTGGAAGAGCGCATAGACCAGTTGATTGAGGAAAAAAAGACCCTGGCCGCCAGTATTGTGACCGGCGCCGAGGAGTGGCTGACGGAAATGACCACTGCAGAATTGCGGGAGTTGTTGACCCTGCGCGCCCAGGTCCTGGGTGAAGAATAGCAAGGGGGATGGTGAAGGCTTTTGGCTCCCAAAAGAGGTTTTGGTGCCACCTGGTGGGGCAGGCGCTGGCTCGAGGTACTGGAATCCTTCGGCTGGGATACGCGACTGCGGCGGGGACGGGCTTACGCCCGGGCAGGCAATGTTCTGGAAATCGATATAAAACCCGGGGTAGTTTCGGCCCGGGTGCAGGGCAGCCGCCCGCGTCCCTACCGGGTAAGCATAGAGGTTAAGACCCTTTCGGACCGGGAATGGGAAAGGGTAACAGGTATAATGGCCGGCCGGGCCGTTTTTGCCGCCCTGCTGCTGGCGGGGGAAATGCCCCGGGACATTGAAGAGGCCTTCCGCCAGGCGCGCCTGTCCCTGTTCCCCCGCTCGGCAGGGGATATCAGGACCGACTGCTCGTGTCCCGACTGGGCCAATCCCTGCAAGCATATTGCCGCCGTCTATTACCTGCTGGGGGAGAAATTTGATGAAGACCCCTTTTTCCTCTTCCTGCTCCGGGGGCGCACCCGGGAGCAGTTGATTTCCGCCCTGAGGGAAAAAAGGGCGGCCCGGGTAGAACAGGAGCAGGGGGAAGAGATTGCCCCGGCTTCCCCGGAACCAGCCGGCCCGTCCCTGGAAGGGCAACTGGACCGCTTCTGGGATGAGGGTGAAGAGCTGGCCGGCCTGCGCTTTTTGCCGGTACCGCCGGAAGTGGAGGCCGGGCTGTTGAAAACCCTTGGACCGCCTCCCTTCTGGAAGGGGAAGGAGCCGCCGGAGGTGGTCCTGGCCGGCATCTACCGGCTCATAAGCCGCCGGGCGCAGGAAGAATGGCCCGGCGATAGTGACCGGGGTGCCGGTTGATCCCCTCCGGCGGGAAAATCTGCTCTTGATTCCAGAAGGAAGCCGGTGGCAAAGAGTTAAAAAGAGCTAGTGATAATGCTGGGGAGGATAAGTATGGAAAAGCTGATCGAAGAAATTATTGCCCGGGTGGTAAATAACCACCGGGGCAAAACCGGCTACCGCACTCCCCTGGTGGGTTTTGCCCGGGCCGATGATCCCGGATTTGCTAAATTAAAGGAAGTGGTCGGTCCCGGCCATTTGCTGCCGCAGGACTTGCTGCCGGGTGCCCGCTCCGTGGTGGCCTTTTTCCTTCCCTTTACTCCGGAACTGGTGAAAATCCACCGCCGGGATCCTTACGTGAGCCGCCGGTGGGCGGAGGCCTATATTGAAACAAACCAGTTGATCGGCGAAACATGCCGTGTGCTGGCCCGGGAACTGGAAGACCGCGGGGTTAAGACTGCCTGGTGTGAGCCCACCCATAATTTTGACCCGGTGGCCCTGGTGTCTTTCTGGTCCCACAAACATGTAGCCTGCCTTTGCGGGCTGGGTACCTTCGGGCTGCACCACATGCTCATCACCCCGTCCGGGTGTGCCGGCCGCCTGGGGAGCCTGGTGGTGGACGTGGACCTTTCCCCGAACCCGCCGGTTGCCGGGGAGAACTGCCTGTACCGGCGGGAGGGATCCTGTGCGGCCTGTGTAAAGCTCTGCCCCACCGGGGCGTTGAGTGTGGAGGGACTGGACAAAAAGAAATGTTACCGGCGCCTTCTGGAGGTGGACGCTTACTACACCGACCTCGGCCTTTGCGACGTTTGCGGCAAATGCGCCACCGGCCCCTGCGCCCTGGGGGTGCCGTGACATGGGCGGTGGTTCGTTCGCAACGAGAGAAGAGCGCTGCGAAAAGGTGCGGCAGGATTTGGCAACAGATCTCTGGAGGTGGGCGTGCGACCATGTTAATCCGGGACTTCATGGCCAGGGAGCCCGTATGTCTGCGACCTGATGATAACGTTCAACACGCGGCAAAGATTTTTAGTAAATATGAAATTGACGGGGCACCGGTGGTTGACGAAACCGGGAAGCTGGCCGGGATTTTTACCAAAACTCATGTCATGCGGGCCATTGCCAAAGGCATGCCCGTGGACACTCCTGTACGGCACCTGATGCGCCGCCAGGTGTACACCATATTTGAAGATGACGTACCTGAGAGTGCATGGGAGATGGCCCTGAAGTACGGAATTGGGCGTGTGCCGGTAGTGGACCGGCAGAACCGGCTGGTCGGCATGATGACCCGAACCCGTTTGGTGCAGGCTTTTGAGCAAAAATATAAAAATATTATCAGTTTTTTGAATGCAGTTCTGAACTGTGCCCTGAGCGGCATTTGTGCCGTCAACGAAAAAGGAACGGTGGTTATTTTCAACCAGTCCGCCGCACAAATTACCGGGCTATCCGTTGACCAGGTGGTGGGCCGTCATATTGAGGAGGTTATCCCGCAATCGGGTTTGCTGAAAGTGCTGCAGACGGGCAAGGCCAGTTATGGCCAGAAGATTGTCCTGCACCAGACCACCGTCATTGCCAACCAGACACCTGTAATTTATGGCAACAAGATCATCGGTGCGGTGAGTCTTTTTCATGATGTTTCCGAGGTGGAAGCACTTTCCCAGCAGTTGGAAACGGTAAAAAGAATGGCTCAGGAACTGGATACCATTATTAATGCATCCAGTGAGGGAATTGCCCTGGTCGATCAAGAGGGAAAATTGATTAAGCTTAACCGCACCTATGAGCAGGTGGAGGGGGTTTGTGGGGAAAAGATCCGGGGGTTACGGGCGAAGGACCTCGTCCAAAAGGGTTACCTGTCCTTCCTGGCCGTACTGGCGGCGCTGGAAAAGGGGGGTTCCGCCTGTGTCATCGAGCGCCTGCGGACGGGGCGGGAGGTGCTGACCACCGCCACTCCCATAGTGGACGAGCATAGCCGGGGCATTCGCCGGATCGTGGTAAACTGCCGGGATCTGACCGAGCTGGCCGAATTGCGCCGCCAGCTTGAAGAAGAGCGGGCGCGCTACCATGCCGAACTGGAAAGCCTGCGCTGGGAAGCCCGGGAATCGGACAGGATGGTGGCCAAAAGCTCATCCATGAGGGACGTGCTGGCCGTGGCCCAAAGGGTGGCGCCCTATGACAGCAATATTCTCATTCTCGGTGAATCGGGAACCGGTAAAGATCTCCTGGCCCGCTTCATCCACCACCGGTCTGCCAGGGCGACGGGGCCGTTTATTTCCGTTGACTGTGCGGCCATACCGGAAAATCTTTTGGAGTCTGAACTGTTTGGATATACGGCGGGTGCTTTTACCGGTGCCGACCGCCAGGGGAAACCGGGGCTGATCGAAATGGCGGACGGAGGCACGCTGTTTTTAAATGAAATTGGAGAACTTCCCCCGGGCCTCCAGGCAAAACTTTTAACGGTTATTCAGGAAAAACAGGTGCGTCGTTTGGGGGGAATAAAACCGTGCCCGGTAAACTTCCGCTTGATTGCGGCCACCAACAGGAATCTGGAGCAAATGGTGGAGAAGGGGGCTTTTCGCAGGGATCTTTACTACAGGATAAATGTGATCCCTATTCGCATCCCTCCCCTGCGGGAGCGCCCCGAGGATATTGCTCCACTGGTGCATCACTTCCTGCATCGTTTTAACAAAAAGTTCAATGTTTTCAGGCAGATAGCCCCTGAGACTATGGAGTGGTTGCAAAACTACCCCTGGCCCGGGAATGTCCGGGAACTGGAAAACGTCATGGAGCGGCTGGTGGTCATTTCCGTGGAAGAGGTAATCAAGCCGGGGTCTTTGCCGGAACAAATCAGGAAAATGGCCGCTTCTGCACTGGTGAAAAAGGGGAACCCGGAACCGGCGTTGCTTTTAAATCTGTACCAGCAACTGGGGAGTACAAGGAAAGTGGCTGCAGCTTTGGGTGTAAACCAGTCCACTGTAGTGAGGTGGTTGAAGAAATACGGATACAATCTTTCCGCCACCCGTTCTTAAACGGGGCGAGCATTGCTGCATGATAGTTAAAGGCCGCCTCTAGTTAAGGGCCGCCTCTGTTAAAACGCCGGGGGCGGTTTTTGTTTTGATGCAGTCCCGATGCTTTTCAGTTAGTGCATCAGGCGGGCGGCACATTCAAAAGGGGATCTGAGGGAAAGGGGCTTTTAAAACTTTAAGGGCCGGGCGAATGAAGACAACCCTGCCCGCCTTTTTTCTTCCTGGCACTGTTATTGCATGAATTTTTAGAATTAAAATGCTGGTGCAAAAACCGCCCGGGTGGGCGAATAAACCCTATTTTGGGAGTAATAACGAGGGGAGTTGAAGTTATGCAGGACGTGGTAATAGTTGCGGCCGCGCGAACGGCCATTGGTGACTTTGGCGGTGAGTTCAGGAACATGCTTTCCCACCAACTGGCCGTTCCGGTAATTCAAGAGGTGTTGAAGCGGGCCGGTATTACGGGTGACATGGTGGACGAAGTGATCCTGGGGAATTGCGTCCAGCGTTCCGACGAACCCAACGTGGCCAGAACGGCGGCCCTGGTGGCCGGTTTGCCGGTGCAGGTCACGGGCATGACCATCCAGCGCCAGTGTTCCTCTGCGATGCAGGCCATTGTTTCCGGCTATCAGCAAATCGCCACCGGTGATTCGGAAATTGTGGTGGCCGGGGGTACCGAGTCCATGAGTTCCGCCCCCTATGTGCTGAAGGGCGCCCGCTGGGGTCAGCGCCTGCAGCATGGTGAAATGACCGATGCTCTCTGGGAGATTTTGACTGACCCCATCCACCGCATTCTTATGGGTGAAACGGCCGAAAGGCTGGCGGACAAATACGGGATCACCCGGGAGGAACAGGACGAGATTGCCCTGCGCAGCCACCAGAATGCCTGCCGGGCCATTGAAGAAGGGCGCTTTAAGGAGGAAATTGTTCCGGTGGCCGTACCGCAGCGCAAAGGGCCCCCCAGGGTGGTGGACAGGGACGAACACCCCCGCCCGGACGTGACCATGGAAAAGCTGGCCCAGCTTCCTCCGGTTTTCCGCAAGAACGGTACGGTTACGGCCGGCAACGCCTCGGGGCTCAACGACGGCGCAGCGGCGGTGTTGCTCATGTCCGCGTCTAAAGCCGGGGAGCTGGGTTTAAAGCCCATGGCCCGCATTGTCAGTTTCGCCCGGGCCGGGGTGGAGCCGGACCTGATGGGTTACGGGCCGGTGCCGGCCATCCGCAAGGCGCTCAAGAGGGCCGGTCTTACCCTGGGAGATATCCAGTTGATTGAATTAAACGAAGCCTTTGCCGCCCAGTATCTGGCCTGCGAAAAGCTGTTGGAATTAAACCGGGAGATTACCAATGTCAACGGCAGCGGCATCGCCCTGGGCCACCCCGTGGGATGTACCGGCGCGCGCATAGTGGTAACCCTCCTTTACGAAATGGCCCGCCGCAACCTCCGCCTGGGCCTGGCTTCCCTGTGTGTCGGCGGCGGTATGGGGATGGCCATGATTCTGGAAAGGGAAAGCAATTAAAAGCGAACAGGAGGATGGGCCGTGTTATATCAACTGACCGAAGAACTGGAGATGCTCCGCCAGGTGGTAAGGCGGATGGCCGAAGAAAAGGTGGCTTCCCGGGCCGCCGCCATAGATGAGGAAGATGCCTATCCCTGGGATTTGAAAGAGTTGTTTGCCGGGCAGGGACTTCTGGGGGCCGGGGTGCCGGAGGAATACGGCGGCACCGGGCAGGGCCTGCCGGCGGTGTGCCTGATTGTGGAGGAGATCGCCAGAGTTTCTGCATCCGCCTCTTTGATTGTGGCGGCCCAGGAACTGGGGTTGATGCCCATTTTGCTGGCTGGGACTGAGGTGCAAAAGGAAAAGTACCTTCCCTCCCTGGCATCGGGGGAGCGCATCTGTGCCTTTGCCCTTACCGAACCCAATGCCGGTTCTGACGCCGGTTCGATTAGAACCAGGGCTCGCCGTGAGGGGGACATGTACCTGCTTTCCGGGCAGAAATGCTTCATCACCAACGGCGGTATAGCCGATGTCTACACTGTTTTTGCCAGCACAGACCCGGGCCGGGGTTTGAAGGGCCTTTCAGCTTTCATTGTGGAAAAGGATTACCCCGGTTTTTCGATTGGTAAGAAGGAAAAGAAAATGGGGGTCAGGGGCTCTCCTACCACGGAGCTCATTTTTGAGGATTGCCCGGTGCCGGCAGCAAATCTACTGGGGAGGGAGGGGGATGGATTTAAGATTGCCATGATGACCCTGGACCGTACCCGCCCGGTAATCGGTGCCCAGGCAGTGGGCATTGCCCAGGGGGCCCTGGATTATGCCGTCAATTACACCCGGGAGCGGGTGCAGTTTGGCAGGCCAATTGCCTCTTTCCAGGGACTGCAATTCATGATGGCCGACATGGCCACCAAAGTGGAAGCAGCCCGCCAGTTGGTTTATAGAGCGGCCTTTTTCATCGAAAATGCCGCTGCGCTGGCAGCTTCTACCGGCGAAATCAGCCGGCTGTCGTCCATGAGCAAGCTTTTCGCTTCTGACGTGGCCATGCAGGTGACCGTGGATGCGGTGCAGCTTCTGGGGGGTTACGGCTACATGCGGGAGTACCCCCTGGAGCGCATGATGCGCGACGCCAAGATCACCCAGATATACGAAGGGACCAATCAGGTTCAGCGGCTGGTCATTGCCCGCAGTTTGCTGGAAGAAGAGAAATAGGGGGTAGCGGAGTGACGAAGATGAAAATTCAAACCATTGCCGTAATTGGTGCCGGTACCATGGGTGCCGGTATAGCCCAGGTAGCCGCCGTGGCCGGCTACCGGGTGATTTTATCCGATATCAGAGAAGAATTTGTGCAGGGCGGGTTGGCCCGTATCCGCTCCGGCCTGGAACGCCTGGCGGCCAGGGGGAAGCTGGAGGGACAGGATGTAGCGTCCATTATGGGAAGGCTTACTCCTGCCGTCGGGCTGGCCGGGGTAGAGAAGGCAGACCTGGTTTTTGAAGCCATTATCGAAAACATGGAGCAAAAGAAGGCTCTCTACCGGGAACTGGACGGCACCTGCCGCCCGGAAACCATCTTTTGTTCCAATACTTCGGGTCTTTCCATCACAGAGATGGCTTCCGTCACCCGCCGGGCAGACAAATTTATAGGAACCCATTTCTTTAATCCCGTGCCGGTCATGCAACTGGTGGAGATCATCCGCGGGGAAGAAACCAGCGATGAAACCTATAACATTGCCCGGGAAGTGTGTGAGCGGATGGGCAAAACCGTCATCACGGTTAAGGAAGCCCCCCTGTTTGTGGTCAACCGCATTCTGGTTCCCATGATCAACGAGGCTATCTTTGTGTTGCAGGAAGGCATCGCTTCGGCGGAGGACATCGACAGGGGGATGAAATTGGGTGCCAACCACCCAATTGGCCCGCTGGCTTTAGCGGACTTGATTGGGCTTGATGTGCTGCTGATGGTTATGGATACCCTTTACCAGGAAACCTGCGACTCCAAGTACCGCCCGGCGCCCCTTCTGAGAAAGCTGGTGCGGGCAGGACATCTGGGACGAAAAACCGGTAGAGGTTTCTATCAATATCAGTGAGGTGATGGCTTATGATGAAATATCCGCTTCTGGTTCGCACCATTTTAGAGCGCTCCCGCCAGTTATTCCCGAAAAAAGAAATAGTGTCCCGGGACTTTTCCGGTATTTTCCGCTACACCTACGGCGAATTTTACGAGCGCGTGTGCCGCCTGGCCAATGTACTGGAAAAACTGGGAGTAAAGCGGGGGGACCGGGTGGCCACCCTGGCCTGGAACAACCACCGCCACCTGGAATTGTACTTTGCCGTACCCTGTACCGGTGCGGTTTTGCACACGGTCAATTTACGCTTGTTTTCTGAGCAAATAGTCTATATCTTAAACCATGCCGGGGATAAATTGATCTTTATTGACGAAGACCTGGTGCCGATTATCGAGGGGATCAAAGAGCAAATTAAAACCATAGAGCTTTTTGTAATCATGACCGATAAGGAAAGTATTCCCGGTACTTCCTTGAGTCCGGTGTACTCTTATGAGGACCTGTTACGGGAAGCTCCCCCCGTTTATGATTTCCCCACCGATCTCGATGAGTGGTCCCCGGCGGCCATGTGCTACACCACTGCTACCACCGGTGATCCGAAAGGGGTTATGTACTCCCACCGGGCTCTGTACCTGCACAGCTTGATGTCGGGTATGGTGGATACCTTTGCGGTATCTGAAAAAGATGTGCTGATGCCGGTTGTACCCATGTTTCACGTCAATGCCTGGGGATTGCCCTTTACGGCCACACTGGTGGGGGCCAAGCAGGTACTGCCCGGGGTGCGTCCCGATCCCCGGACGCTGTGCAGCCTTATCGAGTCGGAACGCGTGACCGTTACTGCAGGTGTACCCACCATCTGGATGGAATGTTTCAAGCTGCTGGAGGACGGTTCCTACGATGTAAGCAGCTTGAACCGGATCCTGGCCGGTGGTTCGGCCATACCGCGGGTGTTTATTGAAGCGTATGAAAAGAAGCTGGGTATTAATGTAATGAATGTTTACGGCATGACGGAAACCACCCCCATTACCCTTGTGTCCCGTCCCAAGAGCTATATGCTTGACTGGCCCGAAGAACAACTTTACCAGGTGAGGGCGAAACAGGGCCTTTTTGTGCCGGGGATAGAAATGAGGGTGGTAGACGAAAACGGCAACAGCGTGCCCAGGGATGGGCGTGCTATGGGAGAGCTGCAATTCAGGGGGCCCTGGATAACCGGGGAATATTACAGGGACCCGGAGCGTACCGGGGACGCCCTGCGGGATGGGTGGTTCAGAACCCAGGACATTGTTACTGTTGATGAGGAAGGCTACGTGTATATCTGTGACCGGTCCAAGGATTTGATTAAGAGCGGTGGAGAATGGATTTCTTCGGTGGACCTGGAGAACACCATCATGGCTCATCCGGCTGTGGCGGAGGCAGTGGTCATTGCCATGCCCCATGAAAAATGGCAGGAAAGACCCCTGGCCTGTGTGGTGCTCAAGGAGGAGTTCCGGGGGAAGGTTACAGCGGAAGATATACTGAAATTCTTACGGGGGCGGGTGGCCAAATGGTGGCTGCCGGACCGGGTTGAGTTTGTCGATGAAATACCTAAAACCAGTGTCGGCAAGTTCAACAAAAAAGCTTTGAGGCATAAGTTTTTCCCTGAATATTATGGTGCCTGACGGGTCTGGCGGAAGAGCCTGCCGGTGGACGGCAGGCTTTTTCGTTATTTTTCATTCTTATCAAGACTCACCGGACTATAGAATAATTAAATAACCCGTATAGAAGGATTTTATGGGCCTGCGGTGAAAAATAAATAGCGGGGAGAGCGGGGCTGGTGCCTCCCGCGGGCTGCAAACCCGTCGGCCTGCCTGCAACCCAGGTGGGAGTCCGGTTCGATTCCGACCTCTCCCCTCCAGAACAATTTTTACCGGGTCAACGCATGGTGGGTGGCTTTCGGTCAGTCCTCTGCGGTGGCCAGCAGTTCGGCCACCCGTTTTTTTATTTCATCCCGGACGGCCCGGAATTTGGCCATGATTTCCTCTTCCGTGCCGGCGGCCCGGGCCGGGTCCTCCAGGGGCCAGTGGATGCGCTTGACCGTGGGCGGGGTGAGGGGGCAGCTTTCATAGGCGTCGCCGCACAGGGTAACCACCACATCGGCGGAATTAAGGATTTCCGGGTCGATGGCTTTGGATTTCTGTCCGGAAATGTCAACACCGGCTTCAGCCATTACTTGAACGGCCCGGGGGTTTACCCCGGCGGGAGCCGTTCCGGCGCTGTAAACATCCCATTTGTCCCCGGCCATGGTCCGGGCGAACCCTTCGGCCATCTGGCTGCGGCAGGAGTTGCCGGTGCACAAAAAAAGTACTCTCTTCTTCCTGGACAAAAGTTTTTCCCCCTTCTTTGCAACATTTTGTTTATATTATAACTTACTCATATACCCGCTATAAATTAACTTTTCGTTAAACGTCACTGAAGCATTGCCGTTTTGTTAAAGCAACTGCGCAACTAACGCCGTAATTCAGTAAACTTGGTTGGATGCGACCCAGCACTCACCCAAATATGACTCTCCTCCCGGTTTTCTACGTTTATTGACACATCAGGTTTTGGGAAAAGCTGCTATCCCAGTGAGTGCTGGGTCCTCGCTCACTCCAATGCTTCGCGTAAGATGCGTACCGCAGCTCGCTTGCTGAACATTCACCTGGCGCCATAACGTACCACCAGAAACTATCCAAACCTGAAACAATTCCGGCTCATGCCCTCCTTTGCAGGAATACGCCCGCCAGGACGGCCGCCCCTCCGATCATCTGCCAGGCCGTCAGGCTTTCGCCCAGCACCAGAAAACCCAGCACAGCCGTAGCCACCGGTTCAAAGGTACTGATAATGGCCGCCCGGGAGGCGCCGATTTCCTTTATCCCTCGCAAAAGGGCCGCCATGGCCAGGACGGTGGAAACAATGCCCAGTACCCCGATGGCCACCAGCGCTTCAGAGCTAAAGGACAGGTTCAACTGCCCCCGCATGAGAGCAAGCCCCCCTACGGCCAGGGCCAGAATGGTGGAAACATAGGCATTGTATACCGGAATTTGTATGGTGGCCAGCAGGCGGGTGGAACCCACCAGGAAAACCGCGTAGGTTAAGGCGGCGGTCAGGGATAGCACTACTCCCCGCATATCCAGGGAATTTACCGGTTGCCCCAGAATAACGGCACAGCCGGCAAGCGTAAGCAGAAGGGCCAGACCCTTTCGCCAGGTAAAAGGTTCTTTTAAAAAGAAAAAGGCCAGGATGGTGACCACCGTGGGGTAGAAATACAGAAATAAAATGGCCATTCCGGCCGGTATGTAGCGGAAAGCCTCGAAAAGGGCCATTACGGTGAGCGTTTGAGTTCCCAGGGAAAGAGCCGTTACCGCCAGCAACTGCCGGCGGGGCAGCCTGAAAGCATAACCTCCCGCCAGGATGAGCAGCCAGAAGATTGCGGCGGCCAGAATGTAACGCAGGGTGAGGGTGGTCATTACGGTGGCGCCGCCCCGGTAGGCGATTTTGGCCGCTACGGGCTCCACGCTAAGGCAAATGGTGGAAAATAGAACCAGTGCCACGCCCAGCCCCTGTCGCCCGGGCGTTTGTTTCTGCTTATACATTTTTTGTTTTATCCTCCATGGCCACTATTCTACTCTACCGTGAAGAAACCGCTAATCGGTCCGGTGGCCGCCCGGTTGAAAATAACCTTCCGGCTCACCATTATATCATAGCATGACAAGATCCCTTTCCATTTACAACAAAACGGGAATCTCCTTTTCCATGGTAACCGCTTCCCGGCTTACCCGGCAGCGGTAGGCCAGCACCCGCACCCCGCTTGCCGCGGCCCGCTGCAGTGCCCCGGCAAAAGCCGGGTCCTGCCGGTGGTGGGGGGAAAAGCAGCGGGCGTCTTCCCGCTGGGCCACAAAGAGAACCGCTCCCTGCACTCCCTCCCTGCAGGCGGCCGCCAGCTCCTCCAGGTGCTTTGTTCCCCTCAGGGAGGGGGCGTCAGGAAAAAGGGCCACTCCCTTTTCCACCAGGGTGACGGATTTCACTTCCAGCAAGCACCCGCCCGGCGGGCCGCTCAGATAAAAATCGAAACGGCTGTGGCCCCGGGCATATTCAGCCCGTACCGTTTCGTAAGTCGAAAAGGCCTCAAGCGCCCGTGCCTGCAGTGCCCGGCCCACCAGCCGGTTGGGCAGGGTGGCGTCCACCGATACCAGTATGCCCTCGTACTCCACCAGCAGCAGGCGGCAGGTGGTTTTATGGCCTTCGTTCCGGTGGCGGTTCACCCACACCCGGCGGCCGGTGACGAGCAATTCCGCCATGCGCCCGGAACTGGGCACGTGGGCCAGCTCTTGATTCCCCCTCACCAGCACCTCGGCTACAAAGCGGTTCAAGCGGCGGATGAAGGTGGCTTCTTCCAGTTGTGGAGGTAAATGCAGACTGCAAAGCATTGAAACCATGTTCCCCGATTTCTTGTATACATTATGTGAAATTGTTCAGTAAAACCGCTACCATCGGCACGGTGCCGCGTTGTCCAAAGCGAACGACTTGCGGAGCGCTGGTAACAGCACCCGGCAAAGCGAGGGTAACCGGACTGCGGCGCGAAACCAGCGGCACCGAAATGTTGCTTTAGAATAAGGTAACTTACTGAAACGCCAAAAAGATGACAGTAAGGTGCAACTGCCATGCCGCATTTGCAGCGCCGCTAGTCCAGTCCGAAGCGAGCCGCGGTGCTGTCAGCGCGGAGCACTGGAGTGAGCGTGGACAACGCGGCACCATAACGGGTCACTGAACATTTTATTTCTGCGGATAAACCCGGTTCCCTTCATTCCAATGTCCGGAAAGGTTGTCCACCGCTGAGGGCCGCAACGGTTCATGGGGAAAATTGATGGATATGGTTGTATTTCCCCCTGAAAAATTAGTACAATTAAGAGGAAATCTGCTGGCGATGCCGAACCACATCCAGTTAAAAAATTTCCCCGGGAGGGGTTTAGAAGTGAACCTTTTTGCCGTCATCCCGGAGCGGTTTTTTTCGGTCCTGGCCAGCCCCTTAAAGCAGGACTACGCGGCAATCCTGTTCCGCATTTACGACCAGTACCAGATGACCACCTTCGGGATGGAACGGGATGTGGTCATCGACCTAATTGTTGACTATATAGAGCAGAAGGACGGCTTTTTTGAACAGGCCCTGGCCGACGAGATCTGGGAGGAATCCCTGGATACGCCGGCCGGGCCCCGGGAAAGGGCCGCCTTTATCCTGCGCAAGCTGGAGGCCACAGGCTGGGTGGTCAGCGAGGTGTACAGCAATTACGTCCAGTACATCAGCCTGCCCGATTATGCCATAAAAATTCTGGATGTACTGGACAAGATCCGCCGCCACCGGCAGGTGGAATACCAGGGATATGTTTATGCCACCTACACCTTGCTCCATTCCGAGGAGGCCGACCGTCAGGGCAACCTGGCCCTGGAAAAGGCCTATGAGCAGACCGAGCAGCTGATCAACGGTTTGAAGTCCCTAAATCACAACATTAAGCGTTACATTGAGCGGGTCCTGGCGGAAAAGGAGCCCCGGGAGATTTTAAAGATTCATTTTCAAGACTACATGGAGGAAATTATCGACCGCAGCTACCACCGCCTGAAAACTTCGGACAACGTTTCCCGTTACCGTCCGAAGATTATTGCCCGTTTGAACCAGTGGTACAACGATGCGGCCTGGGTGGACCGGACGGCCGGTCTGGAAGTGCAGCGGGAACGTTTTCCGGATCTGCCCACGGCGCGGCAGGAGATTTACCGCCGTATTGACTACATCCGCCAAGCCTACATCGGCCTGGACGACCTGCTGGATGAAATCGACCGGCGCAATGCCCGCTATGCCAACGCTTCCTTCCAGCAGTTGAAGTACATCCTCAACAGCAGTAAGGACGTGGAAGGCCAGCTGATGGAAATTTTAAAGTTCCTGGCCGGGCTGCGTGCGCAGGAGGGCATGCGCCCGGACGACCTCCTTCCGGAAGAGCTGGGTCGCTTGTTCAGCCTCTTCACCCAGGGATTTCTGGACCGGGAATCCCTTTATACCGGTAGGGAGGCGGCCAGGCAGCACCAGCCCCGGGAAGTGCAGGAGCTGGAGGAAATTGACCCGGAGCGCCGCAGGGAGCGGCTGCGCTCCTTCCGGCAGCAACTGGAAAGGCGCATGACCCGGGAGAAGATCAACGCCTGGGTGATGGAAAAACTGGCCGGGCGGAAGGAGATCTGCGCCCGGGAGCTGGGCATCGAGGATGTGGAGGAATTTATCAAACTGATCTATGCTACGGCGTACGGGCGTTCGCGCCAGGTAGGTTACCGGGTGCACCGGGATGGGAGGCCCCGGGTATCTGCGGCCGGCGGCCGCTTTGAATTTAGAGATTTGCGTTTTGAAAGAAAATAAGGAAGGGCGAGCCGGATGGAACTGCTGGAACAGTGGAACCGCCTGCTTCCGGCGGAGCGGGAAGAATTTACCCGGGTGGTGAACAGGCTTCTCTCCTGCACATTCATCACCCGCAAGAACGAAGAAAACCGCCGGGATTACTACTTTATTGAACGGCACGAAGACCTCCTGCGGGCCTATTTGAAGCTGGGAGGCTGGAGCCTGGAAGGAGACCGGGCCTTTGGAGTCTACCGTGTTTTCAGCGATTTCGCCTATAACCGGCTGCGCCTGAAACTGGAAGAAAGCATTATCATCCTCATCCTGCGCCTCTGCTACGAAGAAAAACGCCGTCAAATCAACGTTACGGAAAACATAATGATTACCGTGCGGGAGATCCAGGACAAGTATGCGGCCCTGAAAATACGCAACCGGCCCATTGACAAAAAGACCCTGCGGGAAACCATGGGCCTGCTCAAGCGTTTCAACGTCCTGCGGGTGCTGGACGGGGAGGTTACCGATCCCGACTGCCGCCTGGAGGTGTTTCCCACCATTCTCTTCGCCCTGCGGGTGGAGGACATCCGGCAGGTGTACGAGAAGCTGGATACCTACCGCCGGGCCGGGGCGGAGGAAGAGCGGGAAGAGGAAAACGGAAATATGCAGTAGAACCGTTGCAGGAAGGATGCGGCGCTGTCCGGAGCGAACGACTTGCGAAGCGCCGGTAACAGCACCCGGCGAAGCCAGGTTGCCGGCTCGGCTCTCGAGGACGCATGATAAGCTGTCTGGAAGAAAACTTTTTAAGACATATTGTTTCAAGAGTCACAACGAAGAATGATTAGTGGCGGGCAATCCGCAGAGAGCCAGAGCCGGCCTGAAGCGAGCCGCGGTGCTGTCGGCGCGAAGCACTGGAGTGAGCGGGGACCCAGCACTCACCGGGATACTGGCTCTTCCCAAAACAGGATGTGTCAATTAAACCTGAAGCACGGGAGCAAAGTCATATTTGGGTGAGTGCTGGGCCGTATCCAGCCAGGTTCACTGAGTATTTAACAGGAAACCGGTGCTGAGGAGCTGGTGTAATTGAAAGAATTAACCGGCATCAGGTTGATCAACTGGCACTATTTTACCAACGAAACCATACGCATCCGGGGCAGCACCCTGATCACCGGGGACAACGGCAGCGGCAAATCCACCATTCTGGACGCCATCCAGTACGTGCTGGTGGCCGACCTGCGGCGGGTTAAATTTAACATTTCCGCCTTTGACGAGACCAGGCGGGATTTGCTGGGTTACGTGCGCTGCAAGACCGGGCGGGACAGCGAGAGCGGCCGCAAGTACGAGCGCCAGGGCGACGTTACTTCCTATGTGGTCCTGGAATTCTACGATACCTCCAGGAAAAACTACTTCCTTTTGGGGGCGGTCATTGACTCCTACGCCGATGACGTGACCTATGAAAGCCGTTTTTTCAAAATCGAGGACTGCCGCCTGGACGACAGCCTTTTTTTAGCGGGCAAGCACCCCCGCAATATCCGGGAGTTCCGGGCCGCGGTGAGGGACCGCAGGGCCACCATTTATCCCACAGTGGAAAAATACCAGGCCGATTTGCTCCACAAGCTGGGTTCCCTGGGGGACCGGTTCTTTACCCTTTTCGTAAAGGCCATCTCCTTTAAGCCGATAACGGACATCCGCCAGTTTGTTTACTCCTACGTGCTGGAAGAGAAGCAAATAAATATTGACATCATGCGGGAGAACCTCCAGCGCTACAAGGAGTACAGCGACCTGGCGGCCCAGACCAGGGAGAAAATAGCCGTTCTGGAAAATATCCAGGAAAAATACCGGGAGATCCAGCGGGACCGGGAAAGGGCCCTGATCCAGGATTACGTGATCCTGCGGGCCAACCGGGACGGGGTGGCGGCCAGCCTGCAGGCCAATCTGGAACAGGCCCGGGCCCTGGAAGAAGAGCTGGCCCGGTTGAGCCAGGCTCTGGACGGGGCCAGGGAACGGTTGAAACGCTGCCGGGAGGAGGAGCGGTCCTACCGGGACGCCCTGGCGGCCAATACCACCTGGCAACTGGTGGAGCGTTTGAAAGGTGAGATCCGCACCCTCAAGGAACGGGTGAAGGAACTGTCCCGCGCTTGCAGCCTGGTAGCTGAAACCGCCCGGGAAGAATGCCGGGTGCTGGCGCAACTCCTGGACGAGGCGGGGGAAGATTTGCTTTTACCGGCTGAGCGCAGTATACTCGCGGAGCTGGTGGACGGGCTCCAGGGGCTGGCCGCGGCCGGTGGCGGGCAGGTTGGGGAGGGGCAGCCCCTGCCGCCCGGTGACGGGGAATCCCTCGATGCCCTGGGCCGGTTGATTGACCGGGGCCGGGAAACCCTGGGGAAGGTACGGGAAAGGGTGCAGGAACAGGCCTGGGAAATCCGGCGCAAGCTGAAGGAGCTGGATCAGGAGGAGCAGACCCTGCAGCAGGAACTGGCCAGCCTGCGCAACAAGAAGCATATTTACGACCGCAAGGTGACCGACCTGCGGGATCTGATCCGGGAGAAATTCCGCGCCGTGAAAGGCATTGACGTGGAGCCCAGGGTGCTCTGCGAGCTTCTGGAAGTTCCCGACGAGAAGTGGCAGGACGCGGTGGAGGGCTGGCTCAACACCCGGCGCTTCGACCTGATTGTGGAGCCGGAACATTTTGATTATGCCCTTTCCGTATATGAAAAACACAAAAAGGAACGGCGCATCTCAGGGGTGGGCCTGGTCAATACCGGCCGGGTGTTGAAGTACTTGAACCGCATTGAACCCAACTCCCTGGCCTGCGAGGTGCGCTCCCAGAACCGCTACGCCCTGGCCTACGTCCACCAGCTTATGGGCGACCTGATCAAGTGTGAAAATGAACAGGAACTGAAAAATTACCGCCGGGCCATTACCCCGACCTGCATGACCTACAGCAATCATACCGCTCGGCAGATTAAATTTGAAGTTTACGAAACTCCCTTTATCGGTGAACGGGCCTATGCCCGCCAGATTGCCCGCAAAGAAGCCCGCCTGCAGGAGATTGCCGCGGCGCGGAAGGAATTGCTCCCCCGGTTGGAGAGGCTGGAAAGGCTGGGCCAAAAGACAAGCGGCCGGGACGAGCACTACATTTTCCTGAAAGAGCGCCGGGGGACGTGGCTGGAACTGGCCGCGTTATGGCAGGATCTGTCCGCCAGGGAACGGGAACTGGCCGGGGTGGATACTTCAGGCATTGACGCCCTGCAGCAAAAGCTGGATCAACTGGAACTGGAAATGGACGCCCTGAACGGCCGGATTGAGAAATATAACCGGCGGCAGGGAGAATTACTGACCACCCTGGAACAGAAGAGAACGGAACGGGTGACCCTGGAAGACGAGCATGCCCGGCTGGAAGAGGAGTTCCGGCAGTTTTGCTCCTTGAACCCCCGTGTTGTGCCCGAGGGGGAAAGGCGTTACGCCAGGGAGATCCGGCGCCATTCGCCCCAGGAGGTGGCGGCCAACTTCGCCCACAACCGCAAGAGCGTGGAAACGCTTATTCTTAACAAGGAAAAGGCCCTGGAACTCCTCAAGGCCGAATATAACAATAAGTACCAGTTCGGCGGGCGAATAGAAGCGGATGAGAATGACGAGTGGGTACAGGAGTATAAGAAACTGGTGGAAAGCGAGCTGCCCGCATATGAGGAAAAAATCAACCAGGCCAAAAGGGAAGCCGAGGAGGAGTTCAAGGAGCACTTCATCTACAAGCTGCGGGAGAACATTCAAAATGCCCGCAATGAATTTGACTTCTTGAACGAAGCTTTAAAGGATATTTCCTTTGGCGGAGATAAATACCGTTTTCTGGTATATCCTTCCGAAAGGCACCGCAAGTTCTACCAGATGCTGGAGGATACGGAAATGGTGGAGGGAGGCGTCTCCCTTTTTGACAGTGTTTTTCAGCAGCGGCACCGGGAGGCCCTGGACGAGCTGTTTGATAAAATCATCAACCTGCCGCCCAGGTACCTGCCCGAAAGCATTGCGGAATACACCGATTACCGCAGTTTTCTGGATTATGATATCAAAATTACCCATGCCAACGGTGAAACCTCTACCTTCAGCAGGGTCTGCCGGGAAAAGTCTGGTGGCGAGACCCAGACTCCCTATTACGTGGCCATTGTGGCTTCCTTTGCCCAGCTCTACCGGGCCAAGACCAACCGGGACAGCATCCGGTTGATGCTCTTTGACGAGGCCTTCAACCGGATGGATATCGACCGCATGGAAAATTCCCTGCGCTTTATCAATGAGATGGGCATGCAGGCCATCATCGCCGCCCCTACCGACAAGTGCGAGTTTATCAGCCCCCACGTGCCCACCACCCTCCTGGTGATGCGCGACGGGAAAAACAGCTGGATAGAGGATTACAAGCAGTTTAAGGAAGCGGTTGGCGAAAGCCGGATTGAGGCGGCGGAAAGGGCGGCGGGTTGATGGCCATGGACTACGAACGCTATATTCTGGAGTCCCTGCTGGACAAGTATGAGCGAAGCGCCCTGGCCAGGGGCAAAGGGGGCAACCGGCGCATCTGGCTTCATTTCAACCAGCGTACCATGCCCCGCTATTTTGACGATACCACAGCCCGGTATAAGGAAGAGATCAATGGGGCCGCCCTGGCTTTAGAGCGCCGGGGGTTAATTGAGATTCGCTGGGTCAAGTTTGAGGAAAACAATCTCATCGAGAAAGTGGCCTTAAATACTGGCCGCCTGGACGAGGCCTACGCCCGGCTGAAACGGCGTCCCAGGGCGGAGCAATTCCAGGAACTGGCCCGCCTGGCCAGGCACTATGCCCGGGGGGCGGCCCCCTGGGCGCAGGAATTCTTCCATACTGTTGCCCGGCGGCTGGAAGAAGGGGAAAGCCAGCCCTACCTGAATCCCGCGGACCGGGATCATGCGGAGCAGCTTTTCATGGTCATTCGTGAGATCAGCCTTTTGCAGGAAGAGATACCCAGGCGGGTTTTCAGCCTGCGGGTGCTGGGCAACAGCAAGGCTTTTAACAATCTGGCTCCAGCTGTGGCCCGAATTGTCCGGGATTTCCACCCGGGCTGGGGGAAAGACGGCGGGGGAAAAGAGACCACCCTTACTGCCGCAGAGGTCAATCAGGTTCTGGCCGAACTGGGGGTTGTGGACAACCCCCAGCACATTTTCATCAGCGGCGGCCTGGAATTTGCAGTTGAAGGCCGTACCCTGCGGGTGGGAGATTTTTCCCCGGACCTGGGGTTGCCGGCGGAAATGGTGGACCGGTTGACGGTCAAAAATGTTGCCGCCGATTACATTGTCACCATAGAAAACCTGACCCCCTTTTACCAGTTCGTTAAGACCTGCCGGGACCAATTTCTGGCCATATACCTGGGGGGTTATCATAACGCGGTTCGCCGGCGGTTTCTAAGTAAACTGCGGGAATATCTGGCCGGTACCGGCCGGGCGGTGCCGTTTTACCACTGGGGCGACATTGACTACGGGGGGTTTTCCATCTTTGTCCACCTGCAGAAGCGCTGCCTGCCCGGGCTGAAGCCCCTGTACATGGATGTGCCCACCCTGGAACGATACCGCCGGTTTGCTTCGCCCTTTACCCCCGCATACGGCCGGCGCCTCCGTTCTCTGCTGGAAGACCCGGATTACCGCATCTTCCACCCCGTGATTCTAAACATGCTCCAGGAGGGCCTGCGCCTGGAACAGGAGTGTGTGGAGCCGCCGCTGTCCCTCTATGAACCGGGAGAGCGAAAGGTATAAAATTACCGGGTTGGAAGGAAACTTTAGCTAAGGAGTCGAATAGGTATAAAAAATTTTAAGGTATAAATATTAAAGAGGTGAAAATTATGGACGTACAAAAAACGCTGGAAAACTTTAACCAGGGTGTGGGCAAGCTGGCCAAAGAGTTGCCCAGGGTCATGAAGGGATTCCGGGATTTGCACGAAGCCGTCATCAGCGACGGAGCCCTCAGCGCCAAACAGAAGGAGTTGATCGCCGTAGGCATTGGCGTGGCCATAAGGTGCCACTACTGCATCGCCGTCCATGTGGCAAAGGCCCTGGAGCTGGGCGCCACCCGGGAAGAAATTATGGAAGCCGTTGGCGTGGCCGTATTGATGGGCGGCGGGCCGGCGGCTGCATACGCCACGGAAGCCCTGCAGGTGCTGGACTCCCTGGCGGGAAAAAGTTAGGGATGTTCCCTGCCCTGCTTGCAGGCAGCATACCTGTTCTTGACAGGATTTATTTGTTGAAATATACATAAATTTTTTTCTTTCCCGGCATAGTTGCTGCCCGTCTTTTTAAGGACGGCAGTTTTTTTGTGCCCCCAAAAGCTCCCGAAAAACGGTAAAAAGAATTGATGATTAACATGTTAACTTTTTATTTGCTGCCTTTTTGACATTGCCACAAAAGGAGGGGGAGGAGTAAGATTAGATTTAATGATGTTGTCGTCAAATTAAAGCCCTGCGAAGGGCGGTTGTGTTAAATGGGGGTGGAATATTTGTCCGTATCAAAAATGGAAGCAACAAGTAGCGCAGTACCGGCGGGAAAGGCGGCAAAACAGCGAAGGCCGATTGCGGGTGTGCTCTTGCTTTTATCCTGGGGCCACCTGGTCACCGACATGGCCCAGGGTGCCTTACCCGCTTTGCTGCCGGTATTAAAACAGGCCTTTGCCCTTACCTATGCCCAGACCAGTCTTTTAGTGCTTGTGTCCAACGTGGCTTCATCGGTTATCCAGCCTGTTTTCGGTTATTTTGCCGACCGGCGGCCGGCCCGCTGGCTTTTGCCGCTGGGTTGCCTGGTGGCCGGGTTGGGCCTGGCTGCTACCGGCCGTCTGCCCTGGTTTTCCCTTCTCCTGCTGGCGGTGGCCATCTCCAGCCTGGGTGTGGCGGCCTACCACCCGGAGGGCTCCCGGGCGGCCAACCTGGCCAGCGGCGTACGCAAGGGAAGCGGTATGGCCGTGTTTTCCGTGGGCGGGAACCTGGGTTTTGGCCTGGGCTCCCTGTTCATGGCCTGGCTTTTGACCCTGGGCGGGCCGAAGGCCACGGTTTATTTCGTTTTGCCCGGCCTGGTTACCGCCGGCCTGCTGGTATTTTGCTGGCCGCGCCTCAATTCCCTGCGGGAAGAAGGGGTAAGGCAGGCTTTTAGAGGCCCTGCAGATGGAAAAGAAAGAAGCGGGGCGGCCATTTCAGGGAAGAACCGGCCTTCCACGCAAACTGCCGGTGTGGAATGGAAAAAGGGAACCCTGCCGGCCTTTACCCTGCTCCTCGTTTATATCATTTTCCGTTCCTGGCTGCATGCCGGTCTTTATACCTATCTGCCCCTGTATTACACCGATTACTTACACGGCAATGCCCACCTGGCCGGGTACTTTGTTTCCGTCTTTCTGCTGGCCGGGGCCTTCGGTACCCTGTTGGGCGGTCCTTTAACCGACGTCCTGGGAGCCCCCCGGGTGATGGCCGGTTCCATGGCCCTGCTCATCCCGCTGATCTATTTATTCCTCCATGCCGGCGGCGGCCTGGCCGCCCTGGTGCTGCTGGCCTTTATAGGCGCGGCCCTGATCAGCACCTTTTCGACCACCATCGTCCTCGGGCAGCAGCTCATGCCCCACCGCAAGGGGCTGGCCAGCGGTTTCACCATTGGCTTTGGCGTGGGTACGGGCGGCGTGGGAGTAACCCTGCTGGGGGTACTGGCCGACCACCTGGGCGTACCGGCCGTATTTCACGCCCTGAACCTCCTGGCGGTGGCGGGGCTCGCGCTGGCTTTGTTCCTCATCCGGCGTTTCCCGAGGGGCGCTGAAAGTTGACTTCTTTGTTTCCATTGAGCTGGCCACCTTCCGGGAAGGTGGTTTTTTCATGCCCGGAGCAAGGCTTGACTGACAAAGCTGCAAGCCCGTACCCCATCTAACACTGATCCCGGTAAAAAATTGGCTATAATTACTACAGGGAATTTTGCGCGCCTTTGCAGAAATGAAATTGATCCAGCCGGGTAATTTTTATCTTGTCTTTGAGATTGTATTTTTATACAATCAATTGTATAATTATAAAGCATTCCCTTATAGAAAGGAGTCTTAAAGGGTGACCTGGAGCCCCGGCCCTTCGGGCTGCCCGGGTTGCACCGGACGGTTATGGTTATTAAAGCAAGCATTATCGGGGCCACCGGTTATGCCGGTGCCGAACTGGTCAGGTTGTTAAGCGCCCACCCCCAGGTGGAACTGGTGGGGCTGACCACCCAGAGTTATGCTGGCAAAGCCTTCTGGGAGGTTTACCCCCACCTTTACGGGTATGTGGACCTGGTCTGTGAAGAACAGGATTTGCCGGCCCTGGTGGCCAGAAGCGACGTTATATTTACGGCCCTGCCCCACGGCCATGCCATGGCCGTGGCCCGGGAAGTTATTGGTGAGGGAAAAGCCCTGGTGGATCTGGGAGCGGATTTCCGCCTCCGCGACCCTGTAGTTTACCAGGACTGGTATAAGGTCGAACACACAGCCGCGGAGCTGTTGCCCCGGGCGGTGTACGGCTTGCCGGAGATCCACCGGGACGAAATCCGTTCCGCCCGGCTGGTGGCCAATCCAGGTTGTTATCCCACCAGCGTGATTCTTGCCCTGGCTCCCCTGTTAAAAGAAGGCCTGGTCGAAACCGGCTCCATTATCATTGACGCCAAATCGGGTGTTTCGGGAGCCGGGCGGGGATTATCCTTAAACACCCATTACTGCGAGGTTAACGAGAGCATCAAGGCTTACGGGGTGGCCGTGCACCGCCACACCCCTGAGATCGAGCAGGAATTAAGCGCCCTGGCCGGCAAAAAGGTGCTGGTTTCCTTCACTCCCCACCTGACGCCCATGACCCGGGGTATTTTAAGCACCATCTACGCCCGGCTGACCCGGCTGAAGAGCACGGAGGAAGTTTTGGCCCTCTACCGGGAATTTTACCGGCAGGAGAAGTTTGTCCGGGTCTTGCCCGCCGGCATGCTGCCGGCGACCAAAATGGTGGCCGGGTCCAACCACTGTGACATAGGCCTGGTGGTAGACCGGCGTACCGGCAGGGTGGTAATCATTTCCGCCATCGATAACCTGATCAAAGGAGCCGCCGGCCAGGCGGTCCAGAATATGAATATAATGTTCGGGCTGGCGGAGGATACGGGGCTTTACGGTCCGGGGGTATATCCGTAGAAATATGTAAAATATCTTTCCGGTTAATATTCAGTAGAACCGTTATGACAAGGATGCGGCACTGTTCGGAGCGAATGACTTGCGAAGCGCCGGTAACAGCACCCGGCGAAGCGAGGCTGCCGGCTCGGCTCTCGAGGACGCATGATGAACTAGCCGGAAGGAGACTTTTTAAGACATATTATTTCAACAGGTAACAACGAAGAATGATTAGTGGCGGGCAATCCGCAGAGAGCCAGAGCCGGCCCGAAGCAAGCCGCGGTGCTGTCGGCGCGAAGCACTGGAGTGAGCGGGGACAGTGCCGCATCCAACCAGGTTCACTGAATATTTACGCTTTCTGCTTGCATATGAAGCGAGTAATCTAATGTTGAGTCCGGTCCGAACCCGGACAGTTTAACGACGTAGTGGATAAGGAGGAATGCTGGCTTGGCCAGAACATGGGAAGAAAAAAGCGGCGGTGTCACTGCCCCGCAGGGTTTTCTGGCCGCGGGAGTGGCTGCCGGGGTGAAGTACAAAGGGAGACGGGATATTGCCTTAATTTTTTCCGAGGTTCCGGCCCGGGCTGCCGGGGTGTTCACCACCAACCTGGTGAAGGGTGCCCCGGTGCTGGTTACCATGGAGCGCATTTCCAGGGGGCGCGCCCGGGCGGTGGTGGTGAACAGCGGCAATGCCAATACCTGCAACGGCGAGCAGGGTATCCGGGATGCCCGGGCCATGGCGCAGGAAACGGCCCGGGTATTGAATATTCCCGAGGAGGATGTCCTGGTGGCCTCAACCGGGGTCATCGGCCAGCCCATGCCCATGGACCGCATTTTGCCGGGTATTGCCGCCGCGGCCCGGGAGTTGAGCTCCGGTGGGGGCGCGGCCGCCGCCGAGGCCATTATGACCACCGATACCGAGCCTAAGGAAACCGCACTTTCCATTACCTTAAGCGGGCACACGGTAACCATCGGGGGTATGGCCAAGGGTTCCGGGATGATCCATCCCAGCATGGCCACCATGCTCTGCTTTATTACCACCGATGCGGCTGTATCCGCACCCTGCCTGCAGGAAATGCTGCGTCATGCGGTGGACCGCAGCTTTAATATGATCAGTGTGGATGGGGATACCAGCACCAATGACATGGTCCTGGTCCTGGCCAACGGCCGGGCCGGCAACCCGGAAATTACCGCCGAAAACGAAGATTATCACCTGCTGCGGGACGCCCTCACCGAGGTATGCACCCGGCTGGCCCGGGCGGTGGCCAGGGATGGCGAAGGGGCCACAAAGCTGCTGGAAGTGAAGGTGATCAATGCGGCAAGCGAGAAAGATGCCCGCCTGGCCGCCCGGGCGGTGGTGGCTTCCAACCTGGTCAAGGCGGCCATATACGGCCAGGATGCCAACTGGGGGCGTATTATCTGCGCTGCGGGCTACTCGGGTGCGCACTTTGATCCCGACCGGGTGGATATATACCTGGGTGATATAATGGTGGCCAGGGATGGAGTGGCTTTGCCCTTTGACGAGGAAGCAGCCTCGTCCATGCTGGCGGGCCGTGAGGTGCGGGTGCTGGTGGATTTAAAGTCGGGAGAATATGAGGCCACGGCCTGGGGCTGCGATCTGACCGGCGAATATGTGAACATTAACGCCAGCTACCGGACATAGCGGCTGTTATCCCGTGTTTTTATTGAGTATTTACCGGTTTTTAAGGGAGGTATCCGATTGCTCAGCGCACAGGAGAAGGCGGCCATCCTGGTGGAGGCCCTGCCTTACATAAAGAAGTTCTACGGCAAGACCGTGGTTATCAAGTATGGCGGCCACGCCATGGTGGACTGCGGGCTGAAAAAGGCCGTGCTCACCGATGTGGTGCTGATGAAGTATGTGGGCATGCACCCGGTAATTGTCCACGGCGGAGGACCGGAAATTACGGCCATGCTCCAGAAGCTGGGCATTGAATCCCGCTTTGTGGGCGGCCTGCGGGTCACCGACGAGGAAACCATGGAAATAGTGGAAATGGTTCTGGCGGGCAAGTTGAACAAGGAAATCGTATCCCTGATCAACCGCATTGGCGGCAAGGCAGTGGGCCTTTCGGGTAAGGATGCCTGCCTGCTTCAGGCGGTGAAGAAACCCGGCAAGGTATACCAGCCCGACGGGACGGTGGAAATGGTGGACATCGGCTGCGTGGGACAGGTGAAAAAGGTCAACCCGGCCATCGTCAATACCTTGATCAATGAGGGCTATATTCCTGTGGTGGCTCCCGTGGCGGTGGGCCCCGAAGGGGAAAGCTACAACGTCAACGCCGATACCGCCGCCGGGGAGCTGGCGGTGGCCCTGGGTGCCGATAAATTAATTATCCTCACCGACGTGGAGGGCATTCTGGAGAACCGGGAAGACAAAGACTCCCTGCTTTCGGTGATCCGGGCGGACGATGTGCCTGATTTAATTGGCCGGGGTATTATTGACGGCGGCATGATTCCCAAGGTGGAATGCTGTACCCGGGCCCTTTACGGCGGCGTCAACACCACCCATATTCTGGACGGGCGGGTGCCCCACTCCATTTTGCTGGAAGTGTTCACGGACAAAGGCATCGGCACCATGGTGGTCCGGTAAAGCCAAAGCTTTCAGGAGGAATTGCAATATGACCACCGCGGAAATTATCGAGCTTACCGGTAAATACGTTATGCGTACCTACGGGCGCCTGCCCCTGGCCCTGGTGAGGGGGCAAGGGGCACGGGTGTGGGACGCGGAAGGGAAGGAGTACCTTGACTTTGTGGCCGGATTGGCCGTTTGCTCCCTGGGCCACTGTCACCCGGCGGTGGTAGAGGCCATAGCCTCCCAGGCCCGGAAATTGATGCATGTATCCAATCTGTACCATATTGAACCCCAGGCGAAACTGGCCCAATTGCTGGTGGAAAATTCCTGCGGGGATCGGGTGTTTTTCTGCAACAGCGGTGCCGAGGCCAACGAGGCGGCCATCAAGCTGGCCCGCAAGTACGGGAAAATCCACGGCGGGCAGGATAAGTATGAAATCATCACTGCCCTGAAATCCTTCCACGGGCGCACCCTGGCGGCCATCACCGCCACGGCCCAGCCCAAGTACCAGAAGGGGTTTGAGCCCCTTCCTGCCGGTTTTAAATACGTGCCCTTTAACGACGTGGAGGCCCTTCAGCAGGTCGTAAACCCCAACACCTGTGCGGTCCTCCTGGAGCCGGTACAGGGCGAGGGCGGGGTGAACGTGGCCACTTCCGAATACTTGAAGGCCGCCCGGGAGCTCTGTGACCGTTACAATGCCCTGTTGATCTTTGACGAAGTGCAGTGCGGCCTGGGGCGCACGGGCAAGTTCCTGGCCTACCAGCATTACGGTGTGGAGCCGGACATTTTTACCCTGGCCAAGGCCCTGGGCGGCGGGTTCCCCATCGGGGCCATGGTGGCGAAGGAAAAAGTGGCCGTCGCTTTTAGCCCCGGCGACCACGCCTCCACCTTCGGGGGCAACCCCCTGGCCTGTGCCGCGGCGCTGGCGGCCATGAGATGCCTGCTCCGTGAAGGTGTGATTGAGAATGCGGCCCGGGTGGGGGCGTATTTTAAGGAGCGCCTTTTAGAGCTGGCAGGACGTTTTCCCTTTATCCAGGAAGTGCGCGGCCTGGGGCTGATACTGGGTATGGAATTGACTATTGAAGGCAGGGACATCGTGGGCAAATGCCAGGATCGCGGTTTGTTAATCAACTGTGTGGATAACCACATTCTGCGCTTCATTCCGCCTCTGGTTATTACCAGGGCCGAGGTGGACGAGGCCGTGGAAATCCTGGCCGGCGTCCTGGCTGAGATGAAACAGTAAATTGAGTGAACCAGGTTACATGAAGCAGTTACTTTTGCAGCAGGAGGATAACCATGCCCAGGCGAAAGGACATCAAAAAGGTACTGGTCATCGGCTCCGGCCCCATCATTATCGGCCAGGCCGCGGAATTTGACTATGCCGGCACCCAGGCCTGCCGGGCCCTCAAAGAGGAAGGGGTTCAGGTGGTGCTGGTGAATTCCAACCCGGCCACCATCATGACCGACAGCCACATGGCCGACCAGATCTATATCGAGCCCCTCACCTGGCGGACCGTGACCCGCATAATCGAACGGGAGCGGCCCCAGGGCTTGCTGCCCACCCTGGGCGGTCAAACGGGGTTGAACCTGGCCGTGGAACTGGCCCGGCAAGGAGTGCTGGAAAAATACGGGGTGGAACTGCTGGGCACTTCCCTGGACAGCATTCGCCGGTCAGAGGACCGGGAGCTGTTCAAGGAAACCATGCTGGCCATAGGCGAACCGGTGCCCCCCAGCACCACGGTCACCAGCGTGGAGCAGGCCCTGGAGTTTGCCCGGGAAATCGGTTACCCCCTGATCGTCCGGCCCGCCTACACCCTGGGCGGTACCGGGGGCGGCATGGCCACAGGCCCGCAGGAACTGGAGGCCATCGTCCACCGGGGGCTGGTGATGAGCCCCATCGGCCAGGTGCTGCTGGAAAAGAGCGTAGCCGGCTGGAAGGAAATAGAGTACGAAGTGATGCGGGACGGGGCCGACAACTGCATCACCATCTGCAATATGGAAAACATCGACCCCATTGGCATCCATACCGGGGACAGCATCGTGGTGGCCCCATCCCAGACCCTGGCCGACAAGGAATACCAGTTGTTGCGCTCCGCCGCCCTGAAGATCATCCGGGCCTTGAAGGTGGAAGGGGGTTGCAACGTCCAGTTTGCCCTGGACCCGGAAAGCTTCCGCTATTACGTGATTGAGGTCAACCCCCGGGTGAGCCGTTCCAGTGCCCTGGCCTCCAAGGCCACCGGTTATCCCATAGCCCGCACGGCGGCCAAGATAGCCATCGGCCTGAGGCTGGACGAGATCATCAACCCGGTGACGGGGAAAACCTGTGCCTGCTTTGAACCGGCCCTGGACTATGTGGTGGTCAAGATACCCCGCTGGCCCTTTGACAAGTTCAGCAGTGCGGACCGCACCCTGGGTACCCAGATGAAGGCCACCGGCGAGGTAATGGCCATTGACCGCACCTTTGAAGGGGCCCTGCTCAAGGCGGTGCGCTCCCTGGAAATTGGCGTGGACAGCCTGCAGTGGAAGGGCTCGGGCAGCTGGAGCGAAATGGAGCTGCAGCAATTGCTTTCCCGTCCTAACGACCTGCGCTTGTTTGCCATTGCCGAAGCTTTCCGCCGGGCCTGGGCCATGCGGGAAATCTTTCAACTTACGGCCATAGACTACTTCTTCCTGGAGAAAATAAAAAACATCGTGGTTCTGGAAGGAGAGCTGCGGGCGGCCGGCGGCAACCCATCCCCCGGGTTGCTGCGGCGGGCCAAGGCATGCGGTTTTGCCGACAGCCATATCGGTCGCCTGACCGGTTTGGATTTTGACCGGGTGCGGGCGTTACGAAAAGAGTATGGCATTGTTCCGGCCTACAAGATGGTGGATACCTGTGCCGCGGAATTTGAGGCCGCCACCCCCTATTACTATTCCACCTACGATACCGTGGATGAGGTTGCGGTGTCTTCCCGGCCTAAAGTAATTGTCCTCGGTTCGGGGCCGATCCGGATCGGTCAGGGCATTGAGTTTGATTACTGTTCGGTACATTCGGTTTGGGGTTTGCAGGCCGAAGGGGTGGAGGCCATCATCATCAACAACAACCCGGAGACGGTGAGTACCGATTTTGATACCGCCGACCGGCTTTATTTTGAGCCCCTGACCCTGGAGGACGTCCTCAATGTGGTGGAGAAGGAGAAGCCCCTGGGGGTGATCGTCCAGTTCGGTGGCCAGACGGCCATCAACCTGGCCGGGGAACTGGCCGCCCGGGGGGTAAAGGTGCTGGGCACGCCCGTGGAATCCATTGACGCCGCCGAAGACCGGGAAAAATTCAGCACCCTTTTGTCCAGCCTGGGCATTCCCCAGACCGAGGGGGGCACTGCGTTTACCGTGGAACAGGCCCGGCAAATCGCCGAGGGTCTGGGTTACCCGGTGCTGGTGCGGCCTTCTTACGTGCTGGGCGGGCGAGCCATGGAGATTGTTCACAACACTCCGGAACTGCTAAAATATATGGAAACTGCGGTGCAGGTTTCACCGCGCCACCCGGTGCTGATCGACAAATACATCCGGGGCCGGGAAGTGGAGATCGACGGCATAGGGGACGGCAGGGATATTTTCATCCCCGGCATTATGGAGCACATCGAGCGGGCCGGGGTGCATTCGGGGGACAGCATGGCCGTTTACCCACCCCAGAACCTCACCCCGGCGCAGATAGAGCAGGTGGTGGACTACACCCTGCAGATTGGCCGGGCGCTGGAGGTGTGCGGGCTTTTAAACATCCAGTACGTGGTGGCCAGAGACGGTATCTATGTCCTGGAAGTGAACCCCCGGGCCTCCCGGACCGTGCCCATTTTGAGCAAGGTGACGGCCGTGCCCATGGTGCAGGTGGCCACCCGGGCCATGCTGGGCAAAAGGCTGGCCGAGCAGGGATACGGGTCGGGCCTGGGCAGGGCTTCGGATTATGTAACCGTGAAGGCGCCGGTCTTTTCCTTTGAAAAGCTGGGCGAGGTGGAAATTTCCCTGGGTCCGGAAATGAAATCCACCGGGGAGGTCATGGGGGTGGACCGCACATTCCCCGGGGCACTTTACAAGGCTATGGTGGCCGCCGGTTTAAGTCCCTTTTCGGGTATAAACGGCGCAAAATCGCCCGGTGGATCTGTTCCTGCCGCGCCAAAAGCGGTGCTGGTTTCCCTGGCCGACCGGGATAAAGTCGAGGCGCTGCCCGTGATCCGCCAGTATGCCGCCCTGGGTTACACTCTTTATGCCACCGGTGGGACGGCCGGGGCCATTGCCGCCGCCGGCATGCCCGTGCAGGAAGTGGAGGATGTGGCGGGCCTATTGCGTTCGGGTGCGGTGAACCTGGTCATCAACACTCCCACCCGGGGCAAGCACCCCGCCCGGCCCGGTTTCCGCCTGCGCCGCACCGCCGCCGAGTACCGGGTTCCCTGCCTGACGTCCCTGGATACCGCGCGGGCGCTGGCAATGGTGCTGCAGTGCCTGAAGCAGGGGGAGGAGCCGGACCCGGTAAGCGTGCGGGAATTTACCGCCGGGATGCTGGCCCGGGAGCGCGGGGCCTTGCCGTAAGAGTGAATGTTCAGCAAAACCGTTATGACGAGGATGCGGTGCTGTCCGGAGCGAACGACTTGCGAAGCGCCGGTAACAGCACCCGGCAACCCAGCACTCACCGGCAAAAATGCTCATTCCAAGGCAAATGCAAAAGGTAGTAGAAAATATGGCCTCCGCCGAATAGCTTATTCAGTGAGTGCTGGGCGGCCCGAAGCGAGCCGCGGTGCTGTCGGCGCGAAGTATATGAGTGAGCGGGACAACGCCGTGCCTGAAGCGGGTTGACCTATTTTGAACCTGTAAAGGAAGGGATAATCCAGTGAAGGAAAATTTTAAAGGCCGGGATCTTCTCTCCCTGCATGATTTCACTCCGGAAGAGATTATCACCATCCTGGACCTGGCCGATGACTTGAAGTCCAAACAAAAAAGGGGTATTCCCCACCCTTACCTGGCCGGGAAGACCCTGGGCATGATCTTTCAAAAATCGTCCACCCGCACCCGGGTTTCCTTTGAAGTGGCCATGTACCAGCTTGGGGGCTACGCCCTGTACCTCAATGCCAGCGAGCTGCAGCTAGGCCGGGGGGAGTCAATTGCCGATACCGCCCGGGTGCTTTCCCGCTACCTGGACGGGATTATGATCCGCACCTACGCCCAGGCGGATGTGGAGGAACTGGCCCGTTACGCCGACATCCCGGTGATCAACGGCCTGACCGACCTGTTGCACCCGTGCCAGGTCCTGGCCGATTTGCAGACCATCCGGGAGCATAAAGGCAGGCTGGCCGGCTTAAAGCTGGCCTATGTCGGGGACGGCAACAACGTCTGTCACTCCCTGCTTTTCGGCTGTGCCAAGACGGGCATGCACATCAGCGTGGCCTCACCCCCCGGTTATCAGCCCAGGGCGGAAATTGTGGAGGCGGCCAGGGCCGACGCTTCGTCAACCGGCAGCCGCATCGAAATTCTTACCGATCCGGTGGCGGCAGTTGCGGAGGCGGATGTGGTGGTCACCGATGTCTGGGCCAGCATGGGACAGGAACAGGAAAGTGAACAGCGAAAGAAGGTTTTTGCTCCCTACCAGGTAAATGAAGAACTGGTGCGCCACGCCAAACCGGACTTTATCTTCTTGCACTGCCTGCCGGCCCACCGGGATGAAGAAGTAACGGCTGAGATCATTGACGGGACCCACTCGGTAGTCTGGGACGAGGCGGAAAACCGCCTGCATGCCCAGAAGGCCGTACTGGCCCTGGTAATGGCGTGATATGTTCCGGATTACACGCACGCCCCTGATCCTGGCCATTGAAAAAAATTATTTCCAAAGGAGCGTTTAATAACGTTATGAAAAAAGTAGTGCTTGCCTATTCGGGGGGGCTGGACACCTCCATCATCATCCCCTGGCTCAAAGAAAATTACGGTTACGAAGTCATTGCCATGGTAGCCGACCTGGGGCAGGGGGAGGAACTGGCCCCGCTGGAGGAAAAGGCCATTAAAAGCGGCGCCAGCAAGATCTACATTGAGGACGTAAAGCGGGAATTTATCGAAGAATACATTTTCCCCACCTTGCGGGCGGGGGCCATTTACGAGGGTAAATACCTCCTGGGCACCTCCATGGCCCGGCCTTTGATTGCCAAAAAGCTGGTAGAGGTGGCCGAAAGGGAAGGAGCGGAGGCCGTGGCCCACGGCGCAACCGGCAAGGGAAACGACCAGGTGCGCTTTGAGCTTTCGGTGAAAGCGCTGAATCCCGACCTCAAGATTATCGCCCCCTGGCGCGAATGGAACATCCGTTCCCGGGAGGATGCCATTGACTACGCCCAGGCCCGGGGTATTCCCGTTCCCGTGACCAGGGAACGCCCTTACAGCATGGACCGTAACATCTGGCACTTGAGCCATGAGGGGGGGGATCTGGAGGACCCGGCCAAGGAACCGCCCGATGATGTGCTCCTGCTGACTACACCGCCGGAAAAGGCGCCGGACCGGCCTGCTTACGTGGAAATTTATTTTGAAAAGGGTATACCGAGGAAAGTAAACGGGGAATCCCTGGACCCGGTGGCGCTGCTGGAAAAATTAAATGGCCTGGGGGGCGCCAACGGCATAGGCGTGGTAGATATGGTGGAAAACCGCCTGGTGGGTATGAAGTCCCGCGGTGTATACGAAACCCCCGGTGGCACCATCCTCTACCTGGCCCACCGGGAGCTGGAAAGTATATGCCTTGACCGGATGACCATGCATTTCAAAGAACTGGTGGCCGCCCGTTATGCCGAGCTGGTGTATGACGGCGTGTGGTTCTCTCCTTTACGGGAAGCCCTGGACGCATTTGTGGAGGTAACCCAGCGTACGGTAACCGGCACGGTGCGCATGAAGCTCTACAAAGGCAACTGCACCCCCGCGGGGATTAGTTCGCCCTATTCACTCTACAATCCGGAACTGGCCACCTTCAGCCGGGATGAGATTTACAATCAGGCCGATGCTGCCGGGTTTATAAACCTTTTCGGTTTGCCGTTAAAGGTGCGGGCGTTGATGGAGAAGAAGGCGGGGTTGAGGTAAATTGTGGCGTGCTGGCCTGTAAATTTGAAGTGGCGGCCGGGCTTAAAAAAGCGGCCGCTTTTTTGCTTAAATTATCCGGGGTACCTGAACCGGGGGAATCGGGTAGATATGTCTTGTTAAATTTCGAGCGTACTGTATACTATACAGAGAAGGGTTATTTCACCTGAAAGGGAGAGGAAGGTGTAACCAGGTGTCCTCCAGGCCCCCCTTTGCTTCCCATTCATCTGAGCCGGTTCGCAGAGCCGAGGTGACCATTCGTTTATCCGAATTTGAAATCCCGCCCATGCAGGACGTGCTGCTGGTAGGGAAAAGGGCGCCCATTGGTCCAGAAGCGGTGAGACGGATGGTGGATGCCCTGACGCCGGAGCAGTACGACATTATTTACCTTGACCACGAAATTTTCGAGGCAGCGGTGCTGAAGAGGTCATTATTGAAATTTCTTCCCCAGGAGAAATTTCTGCCGGTCATCCTGGAAGAGGGGATGAGGGTTGCTACCGAAAATACAGTAGTAAAAGCCCAGGTAAACATTGTGGTGCAGGTGAACAGGGCGGTGGATTTATAGTGTTTTGTGCAGGCGACATTATGCATAAAAATCCAGTCACCATTGGTCCTTTTGAAAGTGTCGGCCGGGCGGCGGCCCTGATGAACCAGCTTAAAATAGGTGGCCTCCCGGTGGTGGAAAAGGGAAAGCTTGTGGGTATTATAACCTCCAGGGATGTCAGGTACTGCCACCCCAACCGGCTGGTGGCCGATGCCATGAGCAGGAATGTAGTTACCGTTTCGCCGGAGTGTTCTTTTTGGGAAGCAAAGGAGATAATGGAAAGCCATGGAATTGAACGGCTGGTGGTGGTGAGGGATGGGCGTACGGTGGGCATAATCACAAAATCCCGGCTTTATGCCGAGATAGGCAAACATGTGGACGCCCTTACAGGTCTGAACCGGGCTGAATTCCTGCAGCATAAAGCGGCGGAGTTATTGCAGAGCGGGCAGGAGATTACTATTATTTTTTTAGACCTGGACAACTTCGGGACGATAGACAAAGAGTTCGGCCACGTTATCGGGGATGAGATTTTGCAGCAGGTAGGGAAAATTTTAAAAAGCGTCATCGCCGAAGGGCTTGATTACCTGTGCCGCTATGCGGGCGATGAGTTTGCAGTGGTGACCGTCAGGCCGCTGGAAGAAGCGAAACAGTTGTCCTGGCAGATGATAAAGGCGCTTGCCGGTGCCAGTTGGCCGCAGGGAATACATGTTACCGCATCGGCAGGTGTGGCCGGCGGGCGGCGGTCACGGGTGCGTGGGGAACCCAATGGCACTCACAATGTACGGGATCTGATTAATCTCGCCAGTTTGGCCTCTACCAAGGCAAAAAGAGAAAAACGCCCGGTGGTTGTAGCCGGGTGGGTGGAACTGGAAGAGGTGGGATGATAGTCTACCTTTAATCATTGAAAAGTAAACCTGCGTAAACCTGAAGGTTAAACCTCTAATTTTGGGGAGCCGGAAATGTCGTGGAAAAGTTGCCGGCAGCTTTTCAATGCTGGTTTGTACGGAAGAGTTTTTTATACCGTTCCGGGTAGTTGCGGGGAGGGTCCAGCTCCCGCAGGGTCTTGACAATATTTTCTATACTCTCCCCGGAATTCAACAGATGAAACAAGGTTCTTTCATTCACATAAACGCTGCTGCCGTCCTGGAATTGAACAAAGTACTTGCTCGTTCCCGGCACAGGAGTAGCCTTAATACCGGCTTCAGCAAAAAACCTGAAATTTTGTACAAGTGCCATGGTGCCACCTCCAACGGGGGGTTTATGAGTTTTATCATACGCATTCTTTGTGAAAAAGGAATTCTCTTGCGCCCAATGAACTAAATTGGCCTTTTTCCGGTGATTGTGAAACGTTAGCCTTCTTACAAGATGTATGCACTGAATGTCCCCGTTGTTCACCACGCTTTCACTGGCTCATCCCGGCCGGGGGAAGGATGCCGGAACCAATTTCCCTGATTATAATTTTAACATATAGCTGTTAAAAGGCAAGCTTATTTGTGAAAAAAATCTCATGTTCTCCCGCTTGCTGTAGCAATTGTTAACGTAAAATTAATTTTACGTAGGCGAGCAGTACAAATGATAAAAGGGGTTTGCCCGTTTCATGGAGAATATCAACATGGTCACTTTCTGGTAAAACAACAATGAGGTGGGGAAATGAAACTTCACGTTGCCAGGTGGACCCATCCGGTGGCCGCTGCCTCCCGTTATTTGTTTTCCATACACCTTCCTTTACAGGTGCTGGGAGCCAGTGATACCCATGTTTTTTGCAATGAACAGGGGCGGGCCATTCTTTACCACGATGGCCACAGGGAGTGTGCCCGGTTAATCAACCGGTTTGCCGACCAACTGGATGCCGGGGTCACCTGGGCAGACCGGGGCCTGCGCAGCACCACCCATCATTTTGATCCCCGGCGGGGGGTGGGGGTATGGGCGTGGGCAAATGCTGCCCAGAAATGCAGGCAGTATTTCGACAGGGCGCTATTGTTCTGGCGCCGGGGAAAATATCGCAAGTCTTTATTCATGCTCGGTGCAGCCGTACACCTGGTGCAGGATGCCTGTGTGCCCCATCACGCCTGCTGCCAGCTCTTTGACGGGCACCTGGATTATGAAAAGTGGGTTAAGGGGCGAAAGCATTATTACCGCGTGGGCTCGGGAGGCCTGTACCACCTTGGCCACACCCCTGAAGAATGGGTGGCGGCCAATGCCTGGGAGGCCAGGGAATATTATCCCCTGGTCCGGGCCCCCTCCGATGAAGAAAGTTACCACCAGGCCACGAGCATCCTCCTTCCCCGGGCCCAGCGTTCTACAGCCGGGTTTTTGCTCTTTTTTTACCGGCACATACAGCGGGGATAGCAGCAACCGTACATGCTGCTTTTGCATGATCTTCAGGGCTGGCGGTCATAATAACGGGAAAGAAGGCGGGAGTGATGGTGATGCAACTTTCTCAAGGAGAGCGCTCCATCCTGGCCTACTTTCCTTCCAGCACCGGCGCCCGGCGGGCCATGGAAGAATTGAGATCTGCCGGTTATGATACCGTCAGCCTGGACCGGGTGTCCCGCTTCGGAGTGGATGACGATGCTGAAATCAATAATCCCATCGCCGGCCGGGCGGAAACCATTACCGGGTTGACCCTTTTTTCTGCCGGTACCGACAGCCTGTCCAACAGCGAATCCCGGGTCCTCAAGGCGGCGGATCCTTCGGTTGGCGGGATGGCCGCATATGACTACGGCACGGCGGGAGGGCGGGCGTTTCTCGTAACGGTTGTTACCAGTGAAGATAAGGTCCAGGGAGCCGTGGACATACTGGAAAAACACGGGGCGCAGGTTTAATGGGGGGGGGGTAAGGGCATGGATCGCCGGAGGAAGGATGGCTTTGAACCGCCGCAAAGCTTTGATGAAGCGGTGGAACGTATCCGCGAAAAGGTGGAAGCCCCTGTACTGTCACCGGCGCAGGCGGCCCTGTGGCGTTCGGGTTATCTAAAGGGCTCCGATGAGGCCCTGGCCCTGCTGGAACGGGCCAGGCAGGACAAAAAAGAGGTCGTTCCGGGGGTTAGCGATGAAATGTAAGCGGGAGGCTTTGATCCTCCCGTTTCTGTTTTTGGGGGTTAAATTTTTTTCTGGTTGTTCGAAAGGCAGGAATAGAAGCCAGTCACGTCGAAGTTAAAATTAAATATATTAGAAGTAGCAGCTTTAATCGTGTCAATGATGCCAGCAACTGCTGGCCATTTTTGTTCTCCGTACATAACATTAAGTTCAGGGGGGTAGCGAAATGCTAAAAGGAATTGCCGGGGCACCGGGGATTGCGATTGGCAGGGCCTTCATCTTCCGTCCGGAACAACTGGAGTTTGAACGGAAAAACATTTCGCCGCAGGAAATTGATCAGGAGCTCGTCCGCCTGCAGCATGCCCTCCGGCAGGCCCACCAGGAACTGGCCGGCATTTACGCCCGGGCCATGTCTGATCTGGGCCGGGACCGGGCGGGCACCTTCCATGCCCAGTTGATGATCTTAGAAGATGCCGCCTTTGAATCCGAGGTCATCAGTCTCATCCGGTCCGGTGTAAACGTGGAAGGTGCCGTAGGCGAGGTGGTGACCAACTACGTGCAGATGTTTGAGGATTCGGGAGATGAGTACCTCCGTGAGCGGGCAGCCGATTACAGGGATGTGGGGTGCCGTTTGTTGCGCATTTTGCTCGGCCAGTCCTGGACGCCGGTGCCGCGCCTGAAAGAAGATTCCGTTGTGGTGGCCCGGGATTTAAGCGCCCCCGACAGCATGCAGCTGGACCGTTCCCGCATTCTCGGCCTGGCCATTGAAAGGGGCGGGCGGACCTGTACGGCCTGCATCCTGGCCCGGTCCCTGGAAATACCGGCCGTGGTGGGTTTGGGCCGCTTCGTACACCGGGTGCAAAACGGAGATCTCATCATCGTCGATGGCAGCAAAGGTACGGTTATCCTCAATCCCGATCCGGCCACGGTAGCCGAGTACCAGCACCGGCGGGAGACCTACCTGGCCTGTAAAAAAGAAATGCAGATGCTTTCCGACCTCCCGGCGGAAACCCGGGACGGTTACCGGGTTCAACTCCTGGCCAATATCGATCATCCCGGGGAAGTGGCCAGCGCCCTGGCCCAGGGGGCGGAAGGAATCGGGCTGTTCCGTACCGAGCATCTCTTCCTGGGCCGGGATACCATGCCCAGCGAGGACGAGCAATTTGAGTTTTACGTGCAGGTAGTACAAAAGATGCGGGGAAAACCGGTGGTCATCCGCACCCTTGACTATGCCGGTCCCTCAAGCCCGTTTTTCCAGCCCATGCACTATGAACCCAATCCCTTTTTGGGCTGCCGGGGTATAAGATTAAATTTAAACTTCGAGGAAATCTTTAATACCCAGATCAGGGCAATCCTGCGGGCCAGTGCCTTCGGCAGGGTAAAGGTGATGTTCCCCCTCATTTCCCGGGTTGAAGATTTGCGCCGGGTCAAGGCCATGCTGCGCCAGGCACAGGAAGAACTGCAGCTGGCCGGGAAAAAATTCGACCCCCGGATCGAGGTGGGCCTGCTGGTGGAAGTGCCATCCGCCGCCCTGACCGCAGAGCTTTTTGCCCCCGAGGTTGACTTCTACAGCATTGGTACCAACGACCTGGTGCAGTATACCCTGGCGGTGGACCGGGCCAGTGCGGGGATTAATCCCCTGCACCAGGTTTTACACCCCGCCATCCTGCGCCTGGTTAAGAACGTCATTGACGTGGCCCGTAACAGCCGCAAGAAGGTGGCCATGTGCGGGGAAATGGCGGGGGAACCCCTGGCCACCATGCTCCTTCTGGGTTTGGGATTGGACCAGTTCAGTGCCGCTGCAGGCTCACTGCCGGAAATTAAAAAAGTAATCCGGGCGGTTACTTTAAAGGAAGCCCGGGAGGTGGCCCTGCAGGCCCTGCAGTTATCGGCACCGGAAGAGGTTCGCCGCTTTTTAGAACAGGAGATGAAAAGCCGCCGCTTGTATTTTTAGCTCTATTTGGTTACAATGGTTAAGGATCAGCGTGTTTGGGAAATGGAGGTCTTTTTTTGAAACGAGTGGTCAGTGTCAGCCTGGGTTCTTCCCGGCGGGATCACCGGGTGGAAGTAGAGCTTTTGGGCGAGCGCTTTGAGATCAGCCGCCGGGGTACCGACGGGGATTTCGACCGGGCCATCCAGTTGCTTAAAGAACTGGACGGTAAGGTGGATGCCATCGGGCTGGGTGGGATTGACGTCTACCTGTACGCCGGCAAGACCCGCTATGTGGTCCGGGATGGCAGAAAGCTTATGGATGCCGTCCAGAAGACCCCGGTTGTGGACGGCAGCGGTTTGAAAAATACCCTGGAAAGGGAAACGGTCTATTACCTGCGGGAGCATACGGATTTACTTCCCCCCGGTACCAGGGTGCTGATGGTCAGTGCGGTGGATCGCTTCGGCATGGCCGAGGCTTTTGCCGAACTGGGCTGCCATCTTACCTTTGGCGACCTCATTTTTGCAGCCGGTATACCCTATCCAATTCACACCGTACAGGAACTGGAAGAACTGGCGGCCAGGTTGCTGCCGGAAATGTCCAAACTGCCCTTTCATATGCTCTACCCCACCGGGAAGAAACAGGAAACCCAGGATGAAGAAAAAGTTAAGAAATTCGGCCACTATTACCGGGAAGCACAGGTAATTGCCGGGGATTATCACCTGGTGCGCCGCTACATGCCCCAGCTTGACGGGCAGACTATTATTACCAATACTACCACCGCTGATGACGTGGCCTTTTTAAAAGAAAAGGGAGCGGGCTGCCTGGTGACCACCACGCCCGAATTTCAGGGGCGCTCCTTTGGCACCAATGTCATGGAAGCGGTTCTGGTGGCCCTGCTGCAAAAACCCTGGG
The DNA here is from genome assembly GCF_030813795.1 of Desulfofundulus luciae. Classification (NCBI taxonomy): domain Bacteria; kingdom Bacillati; phylum Bacillota; class Clostridia; order Eubacteriales; family Peptococcaceae; genus Desulfofundulus; species Desulfofundulus luciae. Next base: position 69,630 of record NZ_JAUSUX010000003.1, read on the forward strand.
AAGAAATTACTCCCCGGGATTACCTGGATCTTTTAAGTCGTCTGGACTTTAAACCCCGGGTGGTGTACTTGCGCTAGAACCCACAGTATCTATCTGGAGGTAGGCATCTTTGGCCAGTCACGAAGAAATTACTGCCAGCCTCCTGGCCTTTCAGGAGGGTTACAACAAGAACGAGCGGTTGAAAATAATGAACCGGGACTGGGACCGGGTGGTCCTGGTGCAGGCCAACGACATCCCTTCCCAGCACACCCTGGAATTGCGGAACGGGGAATTATCAGTGCGGGAAGGGGCGCCGCCCCGGGCCGATCTGACGGTAATTGCCGACAGCGAGACCCTGGCGGACCTTTTTTACGGTGATATCACCCCTACCGAACCATACATGAACGGTACGCTGAAGATCATCGGTTCCGAGGATGATATTGTGCGGCTCGATTTTATCTCCCTGATGATCTGGGGTGAGTGAAATGGGTTTAAAACGGGTGCTCACCCTGCGTACCGTGATTGCAACCAGTGCTGGCCTCACCCTGGCCAGTTCCTCTTTTGTGGCCGCCGTGCAGGTGGCCGGTTTTCTGGCCGGGGATACCGCCTGGCTGGCCATTCTTACCGGCGGTTTATTGTGCCTGGGAGCCGCGTCCTGTTTTTCCGAACTAAATGCCCGCCTCCCCTCCGCCGCCGGCATCCGGCTCTATTTTTCCCGGGCCTTCAACGACCGGCTGGCCCTTACCGTTTCCCTTTTGTATATGGCGGTGGTGATGGGGGTGGTGGGGGCCGAAAGCTACGTTTTAGCTTCCGTCCTCAGTTCCGCCCTGCCGGCGGTACCGCCCCTGGTCTGGATTGTGACCATGTACCTGGTGGTTACAGGCATGAATATCCGGGGAATTAAGATTGCCGGTGCCTTCCAGGACCTGATCACCTACGGGCTCATGGGGTCCCTGCTGGTGCTGGCCTTTATCGCCCTGGGCAGGGTGGGGTTTCAGCTCACAGCACCCCTGGCCCCGGGCGGCGCCCTGGCCTTCATTAACGCCGTGGCGGTGGGGGTTTTTCTCTTTGTTGGTTTCGAGTGGGTAACCCCGCTGGCCGAGGAAGTCACCCACAGCCGCCTGGTGTCCCGGGGCATGCTTCTGGCGGTTGGATTGTTGAGCGTGGTTTATGCCCTTTTTACCGTGGCCATGACCGCGTCATGCTCCCGGGAGGCACTGGTGGCCTCACCCGCCCCCCAGGTGGTTTTTGCCCGCACCGTTTTGGGGCCGGCGGGAGTGTTCTGGATGGTGGTTTTGAGCCTTGCCGCTTCCATCACCACCTTTAATGCGGGTTTAATCAGCGTCTCCCGCTTTATTTACGCCTCCGCCCGAGAGTATGTCCTGCCGCCCGTCTTTTCCCGCCTGAGCATGCGCTTTTTTACACCCTGGGTGGCCATCCTCACCGTCTTTGCAGCCGGTGTGACCATATCTCTAGTGGTACTGGCAACCCACCGTTACCTGGTGCTGGTGAACCTGGCGGCCGCCATGGAGTCGGTGGTTTACGCCCTGGCGGGTCTGGCGGTGATCCGGTTGAGGCAAAAGGAACCGCAAGCTGAGTGTCCCTACCGGGTAAAAGGAGGGGTGTTTGTTCCCGCTATCACCGCGCTGGTTTTTGCCGGGCTGGCCGTGGCGGTGATGTTCACGAACTTTTATGTGAGCCTTTACCTGCTGGCTGGTTTTATCATCCTGTGGTGGTACGTCCACCAGGTGGTACCGGTTTTGAAAAGCAAATACCAGCCTCGCCGGCCGTCCCGTCGCCGCCGCCCGGTGGCCGAACCGGCCGACGCCGGGTGCAAGAAAACCTAGCCCCCTCAAACGGGGGGTACTATTTTTACCCAAACCACAATCCGTAGCTAAAACCCAAGCGCCCGGTAGGCCGGTTTGTCGATCACGTTGTCCCGGGAAAGGCCGTGCATGGCCCGGAAACGGTAAACGCTTTCTTCCATGTCCCAGCGCCAGGTGCCGTCGGTCTTGCCTTTGAACAACCCCAGCCGGGTTAGCGTCCGCTGGACCTCCATGACGTCGGAGCCGCAGAAGTCCCGGCGCAGGTCGCGGAAAGGCGGCTCCCGGTAGGTAAAGGGGTTGCCAATAATGATTACCTGTGCCCCTACGGGAACCAGGGGATACAGTTCCTCCACGTCCCGGTTGTGCATGCGGATGCACCCGTGGCTGGCATAGCTGCCGATAGACCAGGGCTTGTTGGTGCCGTGGATGCCGTAGAGACCCCAGGGGACGTCCAGTCCCAGCCAGCGGGAGCCAAAGCCCGTCCCCCAGTGCATGGCCTTGCGCACTACCCGGAAGCTGCCCAGGGGGGTGGGCGTCTCGAACCTGCCCACGGCCACGGGATACTGGCGGTGGGGCCGGCCGTCAAATAAGACCGTTAAGGTGCGCCGGGTGGTATCGATGAGGATGCTTACATCCTTGGCCGGAGGCCTGTCCTGCCGGCTGGCGGTTGGCCCGGTGGCAATCCGGCCAAGGGCGTTCCAGGTGGCCGGGATCTGGAGGATTTGTTCCTGTTCGCAGCAGCAGCGTTCAAAAGACCGTGTTTTCCCACTGGCCGGCACGGTCCCGTGAAGCAGGAATAAAAGTAATGTCAGAAAAAAACAGAACTTCTTTCCCGTCTTGCCCACCCCCGTTTTAGCCGGCGGCTTTCCCTTAGTTATTTGCCCCCTGCCATTTTATATGCGTCATGTATTTTGTGCCCCGTCCATTTCCATCCCAACGCCCCGCCCCTGTTTCCCGGTGTGTAGCGGAAAAATATAACCAGAAAAGGACCAGCAGAGGCAGGCGGTCCTTTTTTTGATTTTTCTCTGGCAGGATTTCCAGAATTAATGGAGAATCCCTTATCCAGCGTGTCAAATCATGTTGAACAATGGCTGGAGTTGGGAGGATGAAGAAAGGGAAACTGTGTCGAGCGTTGTTCCGTGGGGCGGTTACCTGCCTGACCGCAGGTTTTTTGTTGCTTTCCGGGCCGGCCAGTTCCCCGGCCGGTGGAGTGCAGGAAGTCGTTTTTAAAGTGGGGGAAAAGAACTATTTCGTAAATGAAAAAAGTTTTACCATGGATGCCTCGCCCTTTATTGAACAGGGACGGACCTATGTGCCTTTGCGTTACCTGGCTCTGGCCCTGAATGTGGCTGAAAAGGATATCCAGTGGGATGAAAATACCAGGACCGTTTTGTTAACCAGAGACAGTGTTACGGTAAAGCTTACGGTGGGTAGCAAGACTATTACGGTAAACGGGCAGGCGAAGACTATAGATATGGCCCCGGTGATCAGGGACGGGCGCAGCTACCTGCCCGCCCGCCATGTGGCCGAGGCTTTAGGCTACCGGGTGGAATGGAACCAGCAAAACCGTACCGTCCGGGTGGAACCGGCCGCTCCGCCGGGAAGCGGGCAGTCCAGCTCCGGTGGTATGGGGCAGGTAGTCGTACAGGGCAACGGGGTTAATGTACGCAGCGGTCCCGGCCTGGAACACCCGGTGGTGACCCGGGTAAACCGTGGTGAACGCCTGGCGGTGTTGGGGAAGGTTCCCGACTGGTACCAGGTGCAGTTGCCCGGTGGAGGAACGGGCTGGATTGTAGCCTGGTATGTCCTGGAGGAAGGTCAAAGTACCGGTGGGAGGGACAGCCCCATTGCCGGAGAACCGGTACCGGGGGATGATATCTCCCGGGGGTCGCCCGGCGGGCGTCCCCAGCCGGGGGATGGTAGCAATCAGGGCCAGGACCGGAGCGGTTCACCTGGACAGCAGCAGCCAGGAGCTCCTTCGCCGCCGGGGAACGGGGATACCGGTGGTAATGGGGGAGAACAGAGCCAGGGGACGGCCTTAACCCGGCTTGAAGTTACCCCTGCGGGTAAGGTTACCCGGGTGACGGTGACGGCCGAAGGGGCCATGACTTACCATGTATTCAAGTTGACTTCCCCCGACCGCCTGGTAGTGGACTTGACGGGTGTACACCCGGGCAATGTGCCGCCGGAAATGTCCGTAAATACGGAGGCGGTGAACAAGTTGCGCGTGGGCTGGTTCAGCAAGTCCCCCGATGTTACCCGCCTGGTCTTTGACCTGACAAGGCCTGTGCGCTACCGGGCCGGCCTGTCCGCGGACGGGAGAACGCTGGAAATGCAAATCTATATCCCGGATCCCGGTGATGTTTTGCGGGATGTGGTTATTGCCGTTGATCCCGGCCACGGGGGGCCGGATCCCGGTGCTCTGGGCAACGGCTTAAAGGAAAAAGATATAACCTTGAGAATGGCCCAGCGGGTGGCCGACTTGCTCTCGGCAAAGGGAGCCAGCCCCTTACTGACCCGCAATGCCGATTATGAAGTGGGCCTGTACGAGCGGACGGACATGGCCAACCGGGCGGGAGCAGAAATTTTTGTCAGCATTCATATCAACGCCAACGTCAGCCCCGCCGTTTCCGGCACGGCTACCTATATCCTCAGCCCTGCCGGGGGAGGAGATCCCAACCGCCGGGAGGAAAGCCGCAAACTGGCCAGTCATATCCAGGCCCAACTGGTACAAAGGCTCGGTTTGGAAAATGACGGGGTTTTGGAGGCCAATTTTGCCGTCCTGCGCACCTCGGTAATGCCGGCGGTGCTGGTGGAAGTAGCCTACATCAGCAATCCCCAGGAGGCCGCCCTGTTGACCCAGGACTGGTTTGTGGAGGAGACCGCACAGGGCATAGTCCAGGGTATTGCGGATTATTTAAGTGAGCGCTGGGGCTGAGGAAGCGGCAATTAGTTACTTTCCAGAAGAAAAAATCTGTGTTATGATGATACAGGTCCTTTCACGGGCCTGTCTTTTTTGAACCGGGAAGGTATCCTTGAACGGGTAAGATCACGCATGGTTGAATAAATATAAGATAGTACTATATAAGATGGTACTATCTGAACATAATTAAGAGAGATAAGGAGAGGGCCTAAAATTGAGCGATTCCAGGCCAATTGGTCTTTTTGATTCGGGAGTAGGGGGACTCACCGTTTCACGGCAGGTTTTTCGCCTGATGCCCGGGGAATCCACCGTTTATTTTGGAGACAACGCCCATGTACCCTACGGACCTCGCAAGCCGGAAGAATTGATTGGGTTTGCCGAGGGCATCCTCACCTTCCTGGTGTCCTGCGGGGTGAAATACGTGATTTTTGCTTGCAACACCAACTCTTCCATTTCTCTGCCCGTGGTCAGGGAACGCTATGCGGTGCCCATGATCGGCCTGATCGAGCCGGGGGTAAGGGAAGCGGTACGGGTGAGTACCGGGGGGCGCATTGGGATCATTGCCACGGAAGCCACCATCAAAAGCGGCGCTTACCAGCGGGCTTTGAAGGCTTTAAATGCGGATCTGGCGGTGTTCGGCCAGGCTGCTCCCCGCCTGGTACCTCTGGTGGAGGCGGGCCGGGCCGGCACCAGGGAGGCCCTGGAGGCGGTGTCCGAGTATGTACAGCCATTGAAACAGGCCGGCATAGATACCTTGATTCTAGGCTGCACCCATTATCCGTTTCTGGAATCTGAATTTCGGGAGGTGCTCGGCCCGGAGGTAAAACTGGTGGATCCTGCGGAAGCCACCACCATGGCCGCCCGGGAGGAGATGTCCCGTCTGGGGTTGTTAAACAATCCCGGCGGCTGCCCGGTGCAGCACCGTTACTTTGTCAGCGGTGACCCCCGGGCATTTAAAGAAACGGCCCGCCTTTTTTTAGGGGAGGATATTCCATCCGTCAAGCAGGTAAAACTTGACTGAAGGTCGAATTCAGCGGGCGGCAATGAAAAATTTAGTTATTTGGTGACATGGTGTGGTTGACAAGAGCAATGGGAGGGGAACCAGTGTGAAGTCCCGCCGGGTAGGCATTACCACCACCGTGCCCGTGGAGGTGATTTACGCCGCGGGTTGCATCCCGGTGGATTTAAACAACGTATTCATTACCGATCCCAACCCCCGGGGGTTGGTGGAGGAAGCGGAGCTGGCCGGCTACCCCCGCAATGTTTGCGCCTGGATCAAGGGGCTTTACAGCACTGTCCTGCGCCACCGGGATATCCGTACCCTGGTGGCGGTCACCCAGGGGGACTGCAGCAATACCCATGCCCTGATGGAAACCCTGGAGTTGGTTGGGGTGGAAGTGATTCCCTTTGCCTACCCCTTTGGCCGCGACCGGGATCTCTTGGCCCTGCAAATGGAAAAACTCATGGACCGCTTTGGAGTGGACTGGGCCGCGGTTAACCGCGCCCGGGAGCGCCTGGATCAAATCCGGCGCAAGGTGTGGGAGATCGACCGGCTCACCTGGCAGGAAAACCTGGTGGGAGGGTGGGACAACCACCTCTACCAAGTCAATTGCAGCGATTTTAAAGGAGACCCGGACGCATTTGAGCAGGAAGTGGATGACTTTTTAGCCCGCCTGAAGGGAGCACGGCCCCGCCGGGAAAAAATTCGCCTGGCTTACATCGGCGTACCCCCGATCATGGACGATCTTTACGATTACCTGGAGGAGCGGGGCGCCCGGGTGGTTTATAACGAAACCCAGCGCCAGTTCACCCTGCCCTTTGAGACAGAGGATCTGGTGGAGCGCTACCGGTTGTACAGCTACCCGTACGGCATCTTTTACCGCCTGGAAGATATCATCCGGGAAGTGGAAAGGCGCCGGGTGCACGGTGTCATCCACTACGCCCAGAGTTTTTGCTTCCGCCAGATTGAGGATTTAATTGTACGGCAGAGGCTCAAGCTCCCCATCCTTACCCTGGAGGGGGACAAGCCCAACCGTCTGGATGCCCGCACCCGCATGCGCCTGGATGCCTTCATTGAAATGTTGCAGTAACGAGGTGTATCCCTTTGTATTGTGGCATTGATTTGGGCAGCCGGAATGTGAAAATTGCCCTGATGGATGAAGAAGGCCGCCTGGAATTTTTTAAATTCGATACCATCGCTTTTTACCGGGAGCACGGCCGGCTGGAAGAAGGTCGGCTGGCGGTGGATTTATCTGTCCTGCTGCCCGCCGGGACGAAACCCCGGACGGTGGTCAGTACCGGTTACGGACGCCAGACTGTGGCCCTGAAAGGAGCCAGGGTGATCCCCGAGATCAAGGCCCATGTCCTGGGGGCGGTCCACCTTACCGGGTTGTCCGATTTCACCCTGCTGGACCTGGGCGGGCAGGACAGCAAGGTGGCCCTGGTGCGGGGCGGCCGGTTGATAGACTTCCAGACCAACGACAAATGCGCCGCCAGTACCGGGCGTTACCTGGAAAATATGGCGGTCGTACTCAACATTACTCTGGACGAGCTCAGCCGCCATTATGAAAACCCCGTGGATCTCAGTTCTACCTGTGCCATTTTCGGGGAAACGGAGTTAATCGGCAAAGTGCTGGAGGGCCACCTCATCCCTTCCCTGGCTGCCGGGGTGAATTACACCATTTTTAAACGCATCCGGCCCATGCTGCTGCGCCTTTTCAGCGACACCCTGGTTTTTACGGGCGGCGTTGCCCAGAACGCCGCTTTAAGGAAGATTCTGGCTAAAGAGCTGGGGGTGCGGGTGGTGGTGCCGGAGAATCCCCAGTATACCGGGGCGGTAGGCTGTTGTGTGGAAGCTAAATTGACTGCCATGCCGCATTTGCAGCGCCACTAGTCCGGTCCGAAGCTAGTATGGCTGCGGCATCGGCTTATTTCGGTTAATGCAGGCTTTTTCTGAGGCCGCAGCGGCAAGAAATTATTAGTTTTTGCGATACAAACCATTTTGTCAGCGCGGAGCACTGGAGTGAGCGGTGGACCCAGCACTCACTGGCATACTAGGTCTTCCTATAACCGGAGGTGTCAATTAAACCTGAAATACCAGGAGCAGAGTCATATTTTGGTGAGTGCTGGGCGGCACCGTAGCGGGATCACTGAACGTTTACAAGTGAGAAGTGGGAGGTGTTGAAATGCGGATCACTGTACTCGGCTGCTGGGCTCCTTACCCGGCCGCGGGCGGGGCCTGTTCCGGCTATCTTCTGCAGGACGGCGGGGGTAATATCCTGCTGGATGCCGGTCACGGCACCTTCAGCCGTCTCGTACAGTTTATCCACCATTGCGACCTGCGGGCCGCGGTGATTACCCACCTGCACCCCGACCACTATGTGGACCTGCACTGCTTGCGCCACGCCACCGCCGCGGGGTTGCGGGAAAAGCACCGCTGGCGTAAAGTGCAGCTTTTTTTGCCCTCAGAACCGGTACATATTTTTGAAGAGCTGTCCGCCTGTACCGATGCCTTTGATGTGGTGCCCATCGAATCCCTGCCGGAGGAGGAGGTGCCCCCGGGAATAAAGGTGCGCTACGGGTCCGTTGGCCCGGTGCGGCTCTTCTTTTTGCCGGCCCGCCACAATCTGCCCGCCTATTCGGTGGGGGTGGAGGGATCGGGCTATTTTGTATATTCCGGGGACAGCGCACCCACCGAAGAACTGGCCGCCCTAGCCGAGGAAGCAGGCATTTTCCTTTGCGAAGCCTCGGGCCTGGATAAGGACGCCGGGTTTTTGCGGGGCCGGCACATGACCGCCCGCCAAGCGGGAACCCTGGCCCGGCAGGCCCGGGTGAAGGAACTAATCATCACCCACTTTTATCCCGAATACGATCTGTCAATTTTGAAGGCCGAAGCCGAGGCAGGTTTTGGCGGAACGGTGGAACTGGCTACCGAAGGGGATACATATTTCCTGTATTAATACGGAACCGGGACATACTATATGGAGCACAGGGCACGGTGGCTTTTCAAAAATAGAAAGATGTGCAGGAGGACGATTTATGGAAAGAGTAGACGGGAGAAAACCCGGTCAGATGAGGCCGGTAAAGATTACCAGGAATTTTAACAAGTATGCCGAGGGGTCGGTGCTGGTGGAAGTGGGGGATACCCGCGTCATTTGCACGGCCACGGTGGAGGAAAGGGTGCCTCCCTTCCGCCAGGATACGGGTATGGGCTGGGTGACTGCCGAGTACGGCATGCTGCCCCGGGCCACAGGCGTGCGCACCTCCCGGGACCTTACCCGGGGTAAGGGCCGCACCCAGGAAATCCAGCGGCTCATCGGCCGCTCCCTGCGCTCGGTGGTGGATTTTTCCGCCCTGGGAGAGCGGACCGTGATCCTGGACTGTGATGTGATCCAGGCCGACGGGGGTACCCGTACCGCTTCCATTACCGGTGCCTTTGTGGCCCTGGTGGATGCCCTGGCCCACCTGGTGGGCGAGGGGTTGATCCCTTATTTGCCCGTGAAAGATTTTGTGGCCGCTACCAGTGTGGGCCGGGTAAACGGAGAACTTGTTCTGGACCTGTGCTTTGCCGAGGACTCGGCCGCCGAAGTGGACATGAATGTGGTGATGACCGGCGAAGGCCGCCTGGTGGAGGTCCAGGGTACCGGGGAGGAAGCCTCCTTTACCCGGGAGGAATTGAACCGGATGCTGGACCTGGCGGCGGAAGGTATCCGGCTGCTGGTGGACTACCAGAAGGAAGTCCTGGGGCCCGCCCTGGTCAGCCAAATTGGACCCAAAGGGGAAGTGAGTGATGAAACTGGTACTGGCCACACGCAATCGGGGTAAGGTAAGGGAACTGAGCCATCTGCTCTCTCCGCTGGGTTACGAGGTGGTTTCCCTGGATCAATATCCCGGTGTGCCGGAAATAATTGAGGACGGTGCTACATTTAAAGATAATGCGGTAAAAAAGGCCACCGCGGTGGCCCGCTATACCGGCCAGTTGGCCCTGGCCGACGATTCGGGCCTGGAAGTGGATTATCTCGGCGGCGCCCCGGGGGTGCACTCGGCCCGCTTTGCCGGTGAGGGGCATGACGACCGGGCCAACAATGAAAAGCTCTTAAGGCTTTTAGCCGGTGTTCCCCCCGAAAAGCGTACCGCCCGCTTTCGTTGTGTGGTGGCCGTGGCCACCCCCGCCGGGCGGGTCTTTACCGCGGAAGGAACCTGTGAGGGAGTGATTGCAGATAGACCCCGGGGTGAAGGGGGTTTTGGTTATGATCCTCTCTTTTATGTACCCGCCTGCGGGAAAACCTTTGCCGAGCTGGACCCGGCGGTAAAAAACCGGATCAGCCATCGTGGCCGCGCCCTGGCCCTCATGCGGGAAATTCTGGCTGGCCTGCGCCGGGAACTGGACGCACGTTAAGCGGAAAGCAGGTGTTATTCAATGCGCATAGGTGTAGTCAGTGATACCCACGGGAAGGTGGACCGGGCCATAAAACTATTAAATCAGTTAGAACCGCTGGATTTAGTGCTCCATGCCGGGGATTATTACCATGATGGCCGGCTGCTGGCGGAGACGCTGGAAGTGACCGTACATGCCGTGGCCGGCAATTGCGATTTTCAAACGGGCGGTCCGGGGGAAGAGGTGCTGGAACTGGCGGGGAAAAAGGTATTTCTCACCCACGGCCATCTGTACCACGTGCATTTTTCCCTGCAGAAGCTCCTCTACCGGGCCCTGGAACTGCAGGTGGACGTGGTGGTTTTTGGGCACACCCACGTCCGTTACTGCCAGATGCACGAGGGCATTTTGTTTTTCAACCCGGGCAGCGTTTACGCCCCCCGGGAGGGACACGACCCTGGGTGCGGCCTCCTGGTAATTGATGGGCGGGAAATTAAGCCGAGTTTTTGCCCGTAAAGAAGAGGGTCATAAACATGCCCCCGGCGGTTCGACCGCCAGGGGGTTTTCTGCCGGTTCTAGCTGCGCATGATGATGCCTTCCAGAGCGTTAGCCACGTCTTCACAACAGTCCAGAATAGATTCCATCTTTTCGTAAATTTCCTTGAACTGGATGATCTTTTTCAGATCGCTATTTTCGTCAAAGAGGACCTGCAAACTTTCCCGGTAGAGCTGGTCCGCCTCTTTTTCCAGGTCGTTGATCCGGAAGGTGTGGCGGTGGATATCGGGCAATTTTTTGGCAGCCAGCAGTTGCACGGCCTCAACAATCTCATCCGTGCAGTTCTCCACTATCCGGGCGAAAAGGCGCATGTACGGGTCCGGTTCTTTAATGCGGTATATGTCCAGCAGGTCCGAGCAGGCTTCCATGCCGTCCAGCACGTCGTCCAGCTTTACCGTCAGCAACATGATGTCTTCCCGTTCCAGCGGGGTAATGAAAGTCTGGTTTAACGCTTTAAAAATGGTATGGGTATACTCGTCACCCCGGTCTTCCAGGAGCTTAATGTTTTCCGCGTAGGTTTCGGTGTCCTCCAGAAGCTCGACGTTTTCCCGGAAAAGCCTGGCGGCCTCCCTGAGGTTTTTCGCAATCAGGATAAAGTGTTCAAAAAAGACATCGGGCTTGCGTTTTAGAATCATAGGAAAATTGCCCCCAATTACTGTCCGTTGTTTGATCTCCTGAACCATTTTAAACGTTATGACGGTCAAAAGTCCAGAGGGATCGGTATGTAGGGACAAAAATTTTATTATTGCATTATTAACAATCTGCTAGATCGGTGTTAATATACAGAGGGAAAAGCCTGTCCAAACTTGTTAAAGAAAGGAGAAAGCCGGGTGCCTGACCCTCACCTCTTGCTGATCTTCGTGGTAATCGTCCTGGCACTGACCTTTGACTTTATCAACGGTTTTCATGATACGGCCAACGCCATCGCTACTTCCATTTCCACCAAGGCTCTGAGGCCCCGCACGGCCATCATCCTGGCTTCGGCGATGAACTTTGTGGGGGCCATGACCTTCACGGGCGTGGCCAAGACCATCGGCGGCAAAATTGCCGATCCCTTAAGTCTGAGCAACGGTCTGGTTATTGTGCTGGCGGCTCTTCTGGCGGCCAGTGCCTGGAACCTGATCACCTGGTACTACGGTCTGCCCAGCAGTTCCTCCCACGCCCTGATTGGTTCCTTAACCGGCGCAGTGATCGCCGCCGCCGGTTTCACAGCGGTTAATTTTCACGGTTTCATTAATATCCTGGAAGCCCTGATTTTTTCCCCGCTTGTAGCTGTAGGCATGGGTTTTGCCATTATGACCTTAATCAAAGTAGTTTTCCGTTACGCCGTTCCCCACCGGATTAACCGGCGATTCCGCATGCTCCAGGTCTTTACCGCTGCATTCCAGGCCTTTTCCCACGGCACCAACGATGCCCAGAAAACCATGGGCATCATTACCTTTGCCCTGGTAGCCGGCGGTTTTCAAAGCTCACTTCACGTTCCTTTTTGGGTCAAGCTATCCGCCGCCCTGGCCATGGCGCTGGGTACCTCGGTGGGCGGCTGGAGGATCATCAAAACCGTCGGCACGCGCATCATCAAGCTGGAGCCCGGCAGCGGGTTTTCCGCCGACTTGAGTTCGGCCCTGGTGATCCTGGGAGCCACGTTATTAAAACTCCCCGTGAGCACGACCCACGTGATTTCTTCTTCGGTCATCGGTGTCGGTACGGCCAGGCGTTTTTCCACGGTCAAGTGGGGAACGGCACAAAAGATCGTCCTGGCCTGGGTGGTGACGCTGCCGGTGACTGCCGCTCTGGCGGGGTTGTCCTATGGGTTGTGCACTGGTATCAGCCGGCTGGCATCCGTTATTTTCTAAGGGGCTTCGTTAATGCACAATGATAAATTTACTTTGACTTTCGGCGGTGTTTTAGTTATAATATACTTGCTGCCGACAACTTAAAAATTTTTTTCGAGCGGGTGTAGCTCAATGGTAGAGCACCGGCCTTCCAAGCCGGGTACGTGGGTTCGATTCCCATCACCCGCTCCAGTTTTTGATCATATGTTTTTTTGTTATGCCCGGCAGAATACCTTTCCGACTATGCCCATTCCCTCCCCTTTCACTTTTGCCAGAGGAAAGAGGGTGGTTGACAATGCGGCGCTGTGTGAAATGCAAAGGGGAGCCGGTAATCAATCTTAAGTCGACCAATGCAGCTTTCTGTAAAGAACATTTTATCGAGTATTTTTTAAGGCAGGTAACCAGGGCCATCAAAAAATATAAAATGCTTGCCGAGGGGCAACAGGTGCTGGTTGCCGTTTCAGGCGGGAAGGACAGCATGGCCCTGTGGGATGCCCTTTTGTCCCTGGGGTACAGGGCGGACGGGTTGCACGTAGACCTGGGCATAGGAGAATATTCCAAAGGTTCCCGGTTAATTTGTGAAAGGTTTGCCGCCGGCCGGAGGGCCAGGTTGTACGTGCTTTCCCTTGTGGACACATACGGCAGCAATATGCAGGAAATTGTCCGGCGTACCCGCCGGGTGAGCTGTTCCGTCTGCGGCACAGTTAAAAGGTACCTGATGAACTTGGTGGTACAGCAAAAGGGTTACCAGGTGGTGGCCACGGGGCACAATCTGGACGACGAAACGGCGGCTTTGCTTGGCAATTTATTTGGCTGGCAGGAAGGTTATCTGGCGCGCCAGTATCCCCACCTGCCATCTACCCATCCCCGTCTTCCCGCCCGCATCAAACCGCTGGTCCGGCTGGGAGAGCTGGAGACGGAAATGTACTGCCAGTTAAGAGGTATTGAATATCTGGCAGATGACTGTCCCCTGGCCAGGGGAGCAACCTCTCTAGCTTATAAGGAATTAATTAATTCTCTGGAAGAAAAAATGCCCGGTACCAGGCAAAGGTTTCTCTTCGGTTTCTGGGACAGGGGGCGCAGGAATTTTACCGATGATGTACCAGTGGAATTAAAAGACTGTTCCCTGTGCGGCCAGCCGACCACGGCCGGCACCTGCCTATTTTGCCGCCTGATGCAAAAGGCAGGTATCGATCCCATGATCCAGCCACAGGTACAGGAGATGTAAAAAGCTTGTCACAGGCTGTTGCTGTATAACACTTCGTATTGTATAATATAAGCACTGAGAATCAATAGGGGCTGCAGGTAACCTGCCCCCTATTATGTCCCAGTAGCTCAGCTGGATAGAGCAACGGACTTCTAATCCGTGGGTCGGGGGTTCGAATCCCTCCTGGGACGCCAGCAAAAAGACCGCCTTCAGGTTAAACTGTGAGGCGGTCTTTTTATTTATCATCTAAGTCCCGCAATAAACAAAGGATCACTGACCGGATATTTCCAGGCGCAGGAGCCTGATTTCCCGGTCGTGCTCTTCCAACTTGACAGAAGTTTCTATTTGCCTGCGTGCAATGTACTCAACCCTGTCCTCGATTTTGGCCAAGGAGTTCCTGATGCTGACGAAGTAGTCCATGTGAACCGCGCGGGCATCGAAGAGGGCGCGGATCTTGTCGATGATTTCGTTTTCGATGCGGGTTTCCATCCGTTCCATGCGCCCGGCGAGTTCCTGCTGGCCCTGCTCCAGGCCGCCGACACGCTTGGCGAGTTCCTGCTGGCCCTGCTCCAGGCCGCCGACACGCTTGACGAGTTCCTGCTGGCCCTGCTCCAGGCCGCCGATGCGTTGCTCCACGTTGCCGATACGTTGCTCCATATTACCGGCGCGTTGATTCAAGGCCTTTAATTCACCGAGTATTTCTTTCAGCAGTTGCTCGGACATGGATTATTCCCCTTTCGGTTATTTCCTTCGCGGGTGATCGGAGTGGCCCGCGAGGCAGTCCAGGGATAAATCTAAAAAGTCGGCAGGGCAATGAGCGAGGGGTATACCCACCTGCTGATTTTTTGTTTTAAAGGCCGACCCTGGCACGGGCGTAGGGTTCCATGTGGCCGCGCACATTGAGGCTCTTGGACATGACGATCATTTCCCCGTCTTCCAGGGGGATACCCGTTTTGGGGTGGGGGCCTATCTGCTCAACCAACCATTCTTTGAACAACTGCAGGCCGCCCATGTTAACCGGGAACCCGCCCCACAAATCCCAGGCCCGGAAGTAGACGTAAAAGTGCATCCGGTAAACGCCGGCCTTTCTATCCATGCGGATTTTGGTGTCAATCAGCCTGAGGCAGGGCAGGGATTTACCTCTGGCCAGATCGGACGGAGAAGCGATTTCTATGCACCCCTTCACGTGGTCAAATCCATAGGTGCGGTAGTAGCGAATCAGGTCGTCCACCTGCTCGCAGATGCGTTCGCCGTAAGTGTACGACTCGTTTTCCGCTTTGTACGGGTTCAGGATATAGGTGGCAAAGTACTCCTCGATCTTGTCCATCGTGGTAGGGGGAGCCGGAATACCCAGTCCGGGCGGCAGGATATCGCAGAGCGGTCGCTCCCAGGGGTGGGTGATCTGGCAGACTGCGAAATCAAACTCCCGCCGGCTGTTGTCGCACCGGCCGTGCTCGTCCGCGCCGCCGCCCCACTCGGGGAAATATGTATAGGCGTCAATTTCAAACAGCTTTTTTAAAAGCAGGTACCAGGCTTCAGGCAGGTTCCTGGCTCTAATAAAAACTGGCTCAAGATATTCCCTAATATCTTCAGACATTTCCGTCCTCTCCTTTTGCTGGTATGGCTACCGGTATGAATTTAACATTTGGGAGATTTTTGGTCAAGATATATATCTTAGCCTGGCGGACTCTCTTGACAGGGTTCGTCCCGGAATTCTTCACCGGGATCAGCCGGAGAGCTTGAAATGCAGGAGATTTCCAGCGGCCCGAAAAACTTGCGGGCTTTTTGTTTTCCCTTAAGCTTGTGGGATCATAACCCGGGAGAAAATTTCTCTGTTAAGTGATCTTCTTAAAATGGTTTTTGCCCTTTTTGTCGAATAGTGCTTATTTGTGTGCAAATGATCTGCGTAGGAGGGAAAAAAGTGAGTTCTGTAATTTTAGTGAGGCATCCTCTGGTAAGCGACCGGCTCAGGACTTTACGGGACCGGGAAACCGACACCGAGTTGTTCCGCAGGGCTTTGAGGGAACTGGGCCTGATTCTGGCCATTGAAGCGACCCGCCACCTGCCCACCAGGGAAACCGCCGTGGTTACACCCCTGGGTGTGGAGGCCCGGGTTGAAGAGGTGGATTCCTCCAGGTGCCTGTTGGTTCCGGTGCTGCGGGCGGGCCTGGGTTTTGTGGACAGCTTTTTTGAATTCCTGCCCAAGGCCAGGGTGGCCCACGTAGGCGTGGCCAGGGACCACGATACCCTGGAAGCGAGGGTTTATCTGAGTTCAGTGCCCGGCAATGCGTTTGAGTACGATCATGTATTTATCCTGGACCCCATGCTGGCCACCGGCAACAGCAGCGTAAAAGTTTTGGAACTGCTGCGGGAGACCGGTTACTCAACTGAAAAGGTAGTACTGGTTTGCGGGTTTGCCGTGGAGACCGGGATAAAACAGGTTACCCGGAAATTTCCCGGTGTCCGGATCGTAACGGCCGCCATAGACCCGGTGTTAAACGATCTCGGCTATATTGTGCCCGGCCTGGGGGACGCGGGAGACAGGCTCTTTTTGCTATAACCCGCCGGAAAGGTTTTGTTGAACAAGGGGGGAACATTAAGTGAACGGGAGAGAAATACAGGTTGAAGAAAGATTGCCCCTGCTTCAGACCCTGCCGCTCAGCCTGCAGCACCTTTTCGCCATGTTCGGTGCTACCGTGCTGGTGCCGGTACTCTTTAAAATAAACCCGGCCACCGTCTTATTGTTTAACGGCATCGGTACTCTCCTTTATTTGGCCGTCTGCAAGGGCCGCATCCCGGCCTACCTCGGCTCCAGTTTTGCTTTTATTTCACCGGTCTTTGTAGTTTTGTCCAAATACAGTTACAGCGATGCCCTGGGTGGCTTTGTAGCCGTGGGCCTGTTCTTTACCGCCGTGGCCCTGTTAATCGGCGCGGTGGGTACCAGGTGGATTGACGTGGTGTTTCCCGCTGCGGCCATGGGGGCCATAGTGGCCGTCATCGGTCTTGAGCTGGCGCCGGTGGCCGCGCAGATGGCCGGGCTGGTCGGAGAGCCCGGCAAGCCCTATGTTCCAGACCCGAAGGCAATCACCGTATCCATGTTTACCCTGGGGGTGACCATCCTGGGATCGGTGGTCTTCAGGGGGTTCATGGCGATTATTCCGGTCCTGTTTGGGGTAGTGGCTGGTTATATCCTTTCCTTTTTCATGGGCCTGGTCAATACCGACATGATCCGCAGCGCCCCCTGGTTCGCCTTTCCCGACCTTTATTTCCCAACCTTCAACCCGGCCGCCGTAGCCATCATCCTGCCGGCAGCGCTGGTGGTGATAGCCGAACACATCGGTCACCTCTTTGTGACCAGCAATATCGTGGGCAGGGACCTGGCCAGAGACCCAGGTTTAAACCGCTCCCTGCTCGGCAATGGTCTTTCAACGTTGCTTTCGGGCTTTTTCGGATCCACCCCAAACACCACTTACGGCGAGAATATAGGGGTAATGGCCGTCACCAGGGTTTACAGCGTCTGGGTGATCGGGGGGGCCGCAGTTATGGCCATTGTTCTTTCTTTCGTCGGCAAGCTTGCCGCGGCCATCCAGAGCATCCCGGTGCCGGTTATGGGCGGCATTTCCCTGCTGCTCTTCGGTGTGATTGCCGCTTCCGGGATCCGGATGCTGGTGGAATCGAAGGTTGATTACAGCAAGGTCCGCAACTTGATCCTGACCTCGGTGGTGCTGATTGTCGGGATCAGCGGTGCCCGGATTGAACTGGGGGCCGTGAGCCTGAAGGGAATGGGTCTTGCCACCGTTGTTTCGATTTTGCTCAGTCTCGTTTTTAAACTGCTGGACCTGCTCGGCCTGACAAGGGAATAAAAGTGCCATTTAAATAAATGGGATAAAGAAGTTAATTGTCAATTTCTGTAGTACAGGGATGATAAATACAAAGGGTTAGTGGAATTGATCGGGAAGATTCCTTTTGAAGTTTGTCATCACGTTAGGTGATGATATGCAAGATTATAACGCCGGGACGGCTTTTTTTTTGGGGGGGTAAGTGTGTAGGATTGTGGCCTCAAGAGGTAATCGAAGGCAGGAAAGAGCAATTATATGACGAAAATAATGCGAACTAAAACTTGGCCTTAAAGGGGGGTATGTTCATGTCCCGGGGTTTTCAAAGCATGCAGGGCAAGGTGGTCCTGCTGGTGGTTGGCCTTATCACTGTGGCAGCCTTTATCGTTGGTTCTTTGAGCGTGTGGCAGATCAAGCGGTTTGGGGAAAACGATGTGGAAAAAACCCGCGAACATATGTTGGCGGAGCGGGAGGGAAAGTTAAAGAGCCTGGTTGAAAGCGCACATAACCTTCTCAATGAATACCTGCAGCGCGCCCAGAAAGGCGAATTTTCCGTGGAAGAGGCACAGGAGCGGGCGCTTAAGCGCATCGGTCACATGATCTACGACGGGGGGGAGGGGTATTTCTGGATCCATTCGGCAGGAAATCGGGCGATAATGTTAATGCACCCGTTCAAGCCGGAAATGCAGGGTAAGGACGTGACCGCTTACGAGGATCTGACCGGCGTGCGCTCGGTATTTTACAATGGAGAGGTTTACGCCCGGGATGCCGATGCGGTTCGGGCCCATGTGCGGCCAACCAGGCTTTTTGCCGAGATGAACCGCCTCTGTGCTGAAAAGGGCGAGGGTACTGTAGAATATTACTGGCCCAAGCCCGGGGAAGATCCTTCAGTGGTTTACCCGAAGGTTTCCTACGTCAAACTGTTCGGGCCGTGGAACTGGGTGATCGGAACCGGCATGTATGTTGATGATGTCGAAAGGGAAGTGGCAAAGATCAGGCAGGAAACCAGTGCCAGGATCGGCCAGGTGGTGCTGGCAGTCATCCTTTCGCTCCTCGGCTGCCTGGCGATTGCTGTTTTGCTTGCGGTCTTCTTTGCCCGGCGCTTTGTGCGGCCGGTGAACGACATGGTTGTGGCGGCTGAGCGGCTGGCCCAGGGTGATCTTACCGCTGCAGTAACCATAACCACCCGCGATGAAATCGGCCGCCTGGCCCAGGCCTTTGAGCACATGCGCCAGGGGTTGCGGCAGCTGATTGAGGGCATCAGCCAGGGGAGCAACCAGGTTTCCCATACTGCGGCAGCGCTTTCCTCCCAGATGGATCAGACGTCAAGTGCGGCTACAGAAAATGCCGCTACCGTTGGTGAAATTGCCGCTACGGTGGATAACGTGGCTGAAAACATAAAAGCCGTTTCCGGCCAACTGGCGGAAGCCGGCCGGCAGGCCGACCAGAGCCAGCGGAATATCGACAGGGTGATAGACACCATGCGGGAAATTGAACAGTCGTCTCAAGAAGCGGCCCGCTCTGTAGAAACGTTGATCCAGGCCATTGAAAAAATAGTGCTATTTGTAGGTGCAATTAACGATATTGCCGAACAGACCAACCTTTTAGCATTAAACGCAGCGATTGAAGCAGCCCGGGCCGGTGATGCTGGCCGGGGGTTTGCCGTGGTTGCGGAAGAAGTGCGCAAGCTGGCGGAAAACTCCGCCCGCTCGGCAAAGGAAATAAGCTCCATCATCGGCGAGGTGCAGCAGCAGTCGGCCCAGGCCGTCAGAATTATGGAAAGCGGCAAGGAAAAAACCGTTCACGGCGGCCGGGTGGTGGAGGAAGTGGGCCGGTCCCTGATGGCCATCATCGAGCTGGTTAAAGGGCTCAGCCAGAAGGCCCGGGAAGTGGCCGAGGCAGCCGGGCAGATGTCGGAAGCGGTTCAAAACGTGGCCGCTACCACGGAAGAACAAACCGCGGCCATGGAAGAAGTTGCGGCTTCAGCCGCCGAGCTAAACAAAATAGCTGGTTCTATGAAGGAAATGGTCGGCCGGTTCAGGCTGGAGTAAGGGAGAATCAAAGAGAAGGCGGGCCTGCCTTTGGGGCGGCCCGCTTTTTTACCGGTTACGTCATTTGTTAATCCAGGGCCGGTTGATTTCCTTCAAGTTATTGAAGTCGTTCATTTTTATCAGGTAATCCGAATAATCTTCAATCATGCGGGAGGTAACATAACACCCCGGCAGATGGTGTTCTTTTGCAGTACGGGTTTTCCCGGTTCCCGGTGCAACCCGCCTTTTCATTCCCTTCGCTCCTTTCCGCAAGGTTCCGGTTTTTATTTACCGGGCGTTTATAGGTGGCGTTTATAGGTTATGGCGAAGAAACCTGGCAATAGGTTCCCCGATATTTTCGGGGGCAGGGAAAAGGGCGGCTAACAGAGAATTGGACCTGTAGCCGGATTTAAAGCAAAAATTTTAAGGATGGTCACCAAGAGAAATGAGAACACCCTCTAACCCGCAACAAAAGCAACGTCACGGAATTAAGGCCATTATTTCCTCCCTGCGTCACCGGAATTTTCGCCTGTTCTGGACCGGACAATGCATTTCCCTGGTGGGTACCTGGATGCAGAACATGGCTCAATCCTGGCTGGTGCTGGAACTAACCGGTTCGCCATTTTTGCTGGGACTGGTGGGAGGTTTGCAGTTTGTCCCATTGCTCTTCTTTGCCCTCATTGCCGGGGCGGTGGCCGACCGCCTGCCCAAACGCCCCTTGCTTCTGTTCACCCAGGGTATGTCCATGTTATTTGCTCTTGTCCTGGGCCTGCTAACTCTCTATAACGTGGTGCAGTACTGGCATGTGGCCGTGCTGGCTTTCCTTCTGGGTACGATCAATGCCCTGGACATGCCGGCGCGCCAGGCTTTCATCATCGAACTGGTAGGTCGGGAAGATTTGATGAACGCCATTGCCCTGAATTCCTCCATCTTCAATGGGGCGCGGATAATCGGTCCGGCGGTAGCCGGTCTGGTGATCAGCACCGTGGGGATTGCCGCCTGTTTTCTGGCCAACGCTGCCAGCTTTTTGTTTGTGCTGGGTGGGCTTTTATTGGTCCGGGTAAGGGGGGAGGTAGATGGCAGGGAAGATCATCGAAATCTGTGGGAAGATGTGCACGAGGGTCTTGCCTATATTCGTTCCAACTCAACGGTGTTCACCGTGCTGGCCATGGTTGGTGGTATGAGTGCTTTAGCCATGAATTTTAACGTGCTGGTGCCTGTTTTTGCCCGGGAGGTGCTGCACCGGCAGGCCCAGGGCTTTGGCTTTCTCATGTCCGCCACGGGTCTGGGTGCCTTTGCCGGCGCGCTTACCGTGGCCTACCTCAGCAACCGCGGCCCGCGGCTGAAATTGCTCCTGGCCGGCGCTTCAGGCTTGTGTTTTTGCGAGCTGATGCTGGCCCCGGTACGCCTTTACTCCCTGGCCCTGGTGCTGCTGTGCCTGGCCGGCTTTGCCGTGAGCACCTTCAGTGCTTCCGCCAACGCCACCGTCCAGATGAACGTTCCCGACCACCTGCGGGGGCGGGTGATGAGCGTTTATTCCCTGGTGTTTATCGGCCTGGTGCCTGCCGGCAATTTTTTCAGCGGTACGGTGGCCCACCTCTGGGGTGCTCCGGCTGGGTTCGCCCTGGGTGGCGGCCTGGCCTTGCTGTTCCTGCTTTTCCTGGGCCGCCGGCTGCTGCGGCAACAGCATTCTCCAGTTCCCTAATAAGAAAACCGGGGAACTCCACGGAGTTCCCCGGCGCGCCAAAGGGGTTTTCCCTTAGTGAATGGCCGTGATAAAGGCCCCGGCGGCCACGGCGGTACCGATTACGCCGGCCACGTTTGGTCCCATGGCGTGCATGAGGGCGCCGATTTAGGCACCAGCAGGATAATCACCAGGCTGGCCAGCAAGGGGAAGAGGATTTTTTCTCTCTTGCTCACCGGGCGCATTTGTTTCATGACCATGGCCCGCTCCCTGGGTGCCCGTTGCAGAACTCCGGTGACCAACCAGGTGCGACCATCCAATTTTTGCTTCTTGTATTCAACAAACAGTATATTGTATACAGATTGAAAATACAACACCCCTTTCCCAGCCTTTCTAAAACAATATTCAAAATTCCAAATATCAGAAATCGCTTCTTTTATAGTTCAGGGATTTATTTCTCTTGCCGGTTTTCCAGTGCCACCCGGAGCCCGCAATACATGCAGTCTTGCTGTGACTTCCGGGTGATTTAATTTTTTAACTGAATTTCGTATTGCAGTTTTTACTCTCTTCAGGTAAAATAGCTTACTAGTGTATAATGCATATATCGGGCCAGCAAGAGCTTTTTCGGTGAGAATTATACCATAAATTTTTTGGGGGCTGGGAGATAAAAGGTCTTCCTTCTGGAGGAAATATCCTTCAACCGTAGAATTAAGTATTTACTTGAAAAATGGTTACACTATAGTACTGTTCGGCCTATAATGGCAAAAGGGGTTAAATTTGGTTACTAAAAAGCTTTATAAGGGGGAGCATAGATGAAAGCTAACGCGGAAAGGATAGAGAAAAATACTGTTTTACTGGAAGTAGAGGTAGATGCCGATCAATTTTCCCAGGCAATGGATAGGGCCTACCGGAAGCTGGCCAAAAAGGTTAACGTGCCCGGTTTCCGGCCTGGTAAAGCTCCCCGGATTATCCTGGAGCGGCATATCGGCAAACAGGCATTGCTGGATGAAGCAGTGGAAATGCTTATTCCGGAAGCCTATTTTAAAGCGGTAAAAGATACGGGTATCGAACCGGTGGCCCAGCCCCAGCTGGAGCTGGTCCAGGTGGAAGAGGGTAAGCCGGTGGTATTTAAGGCCAGGGTAGTAGTAAAGCCTGAAGTGGAACTGGGCCAGTATAAGGGTCTGGAAGTAACCCGACCCAGTACAGAAGTAACGCCGGAGGATGTACAAAAGGAACTGGAACGGTTGCAAAACCGCCATGCCAGGCTGGTGAGTCTTGACGAGGGTACGGTGCAGCCGGGAGACCTGGTTGCCATTGACTTTGAAGGCCGGGTGGACGGCGAGCCCTTTGAAGGGGGGCAGGCTACCGATTATACCCTGGAGGTTGGGAACGCCGGGTTAATCCCCGGTTTTGAGGACCAGATGGTGGGGATGGCCATCAACGAGACAAAGGAGATCACGGTTCGCTTTCCCGAGGACTATCCCAAGCCGGAGCTCTCGGCCAAGGAAGCCGTGTTCACCGTCACCGTGAAGGCCATCAAGCGCAAAGAGTTGGCCCCGCTGGATGACGAGTTTGCCAAGGACGTGAGTGAGTTTGATACCCTGGAGGAATTAAGGGCGGACCTGGAGAATAAATTAAAACAAGCTGCCGAAGCCAGGGCAAAGGCCGAAACCCGTCAGGCCGTCCTGAAGAAGGCGGTGGAAAATGCGCAGGTCGATATTCCCGAGGAAATGATTAAAACCCGTCTGGCGGAAATGCTTCAAAGCCTGGAGCGGCGCTTAATGGTTCAGGGTCTCACTTTGGAAAACTACTTAAAGTACTCAAACAGCACCGTGGAGGAGATGGAAGAACGCCTCCGCCCGGATGCCCGGGAGAGCCTGAAGACCATGCTGGTGCTGGATGCCATCGCCAAAGCTGAAAACATCACCGTCACTGAAGAAGAAATACAGGCGGAAATTGAGCGGATGGCTAAAGAAATGCAGCAGGATCCCGCGGTAGTGCGTAAAGTGGTGGAGGGTCAGGGTCAACTGGAGGCGGTCATAACGGGGTTGGTGCGGGATAAGGTAATCCAGTTCTTAGTGGACCAGGCCAATATAGTCGCGCAGGACGGGCAACCGGCGACGGAATAAGTTCCCGCTTGTGATCGCTGGAGTAATAATAATCCATCCTTTACGCAGGAGGTAGCGTTATCATGTCCACTTTAGTGCCAATTGTCGTTGAGCAAACCAACCGCGGTGAGCGGGCATACGATATTTACTCCCGTCTTTTAAAGGACCGGATTATTTTCATCGGCGGACCCATAGACGATCATGTAGCCAATCTGGTTATTGCCCAGATGCTTTTCCTGGAAGCTGAGGACCCGGAAAAGGATATCCATTTTTATATCAACTCCCCCGGCGGCGTTGTTACTGCCGGGTTGGCCATTTATGATACCATGCAGTATATTAAACCCGACGTTTCCACCATCTGCCTTGGGCAGGCCGCCAGCATGGGCTCCTTTTTGCTGGCTGCCGGCGCCAGGGGTAAGCGCTATGCCTTGCCCTACGCCCGGATCATGTTGCATCAGCCCCTGGGCGGGGTTCAGGGTCAGGCGACGGAGATTGAGATCCATGCCCGGGAGATCCTTCGCATAAAGGATATCTTGAATGAACTGCTGGCCAAACATACGGGTCAGCCCAGGGAAAAAATTGCCCGGGATACTGATCGGGACTTCTTTATGTCCGCTGAAGAAGCAAAGGAATATGGTATCATCGATGAGGTGTTGACCTATCGCAAGTCAAAATAAAAGAGGTGTTTAGCTATGTTTAACGACAAAGGTCAGCTCAAGTGCTCCTTCTGCGGCAAACTCCAGGACCAGGTCAAAAAACTGGTGGCCGGTCCCGGGGTATACATTTGCGATGAGTGCATTGAGCTTTGCAACGAAATTATTGAAGAGGAACTTAGCGAGGACCTTGGGCTCGACCTGGGTGACATCCCGAAGCCCAAGGAAATTAAGGAAATACTGGACCAGTACGTCATCGGCCAGGAGCAGGCCAAGAAAACCCTGGCCGTGGCGGTTTACAACCACTACAAGCGCATCAATCTGGGTGGCAAGATAGACGATGTGGAACTGCAGAAGAGCAACATCATCATGCTGGGGCCCACGGGCTGCGGTAAAACCCTGCTGGCCCAGACCCTGGCGCGGTTGCTCAATGTTCCCTTTGCCATTGCCGATGCCACATCCCTGACCGAGGCCGGATACGTGGGGGAGGATGTGGAAAACATCCTTTTAAAACTCATCCAGGCGGCCGATTACGATGTGGAGAAGGCGGAAAAGGGCATCGTCTACATTGACGAAATCGACAAGATCGCCCGCAAGTCGGAAAACCCGTCTATTACCCGGGACGTGTCCGGCGAGGGCGTGCAACAGGCCCTCTTAAAGATCCTGGAGGGTACCGTGGCCAGCGTGCCGCCCCAGGGCGGTCGCAAGCACCCCCACCAGGAGTTCATCCAGTTGGACACCACCAATATCCTGTTTATCTGCGGCGGTGCCTTTGACGGCATTGAGAAGATCATTCAGAATCGCATCGGGAAAAAGGGCCTGGGCTTTGGCGCCGAAGTCCAGAGCAAGCGGGATCAGAAAATTGGGGAAATCTTAAGCCAGATCCTGCCGGAAGACCTGCTTAAATACGGTCTTATCCCTGAGTTTGTCGGCCGCTTGCCCATTATCGTCACCCTGGACGCCCTGGATGAGGAAGCCCTCATCCGTATCCTCACCGAGCCCAAGAATGCCCTGGTCAAGCAGTATGAAAAACTGTTCGAGCTGGATGGGGTGAGCCTGGAGTTCCATCCCGACGCCCTGCGGACGGTGGCCCAGGAGGCCCTCAAGCGCAACACCGGCGCCCGGGGACTGCGGGCCATCCTGGAGGACATCATGCTTGACGTAATGTATGAAATTCCCTCCCGGGAAGACATCGCCAGGGTGATCATTACTAAGGAAACCATTCTGAAAAAAGAGAAACCCCTGGTGGTGGCCGTAGACCGCAAGAAGAAGAAGGAAGAAACGGCGTAATTGCCGGGAGGTGAAATACAGATTGCAGGCACACGTAGTTATGCGTGTGCTTTTTTGTTTCATGGGGGGTACTCAGTTAACTGTGAAAAATAGAGTAGCGGTGTTTTTTAGATGCATAAAAGGGCAATAATAGATCTTGCCAGAAAACAAGGCAAGGAGGCATAACCGTGGCAGAGTTTCCCGGGGGACTGGGCAGCTTTATTACCTTTGTCCAGGTATTCTTTGGAGTGATCATCGGCCTTTACTTCTGGAACCTGTTAAAGGCCCAGCAGGGTAATAGAACGGCCGTGGAGCGGGAATCCCGCAAGGAAATAGAAAAGCTGCAGCGGTTGCGGTCAATTTCCCTCACCGAACCGCTGGCCGAAAAAACCCGGCCCGGCAAATTCGAGGAGATCATTGGCCAGGAAGAAGGGCTGCGGTCCCTGCGGGCGGCCCTTTGCGGCCCCAATCCCCAGCACGTCATCATCTACGGTCCGCCCGGGGTGGGTAAGACGGCGGCCGCCAGACTGGTACTGGAGGAGGCCAGGAAAAATCCCCATTCTCCCTTCAAGGAAAATGCGAAGTTTGTGGAGGTGGATGCCACCACCGCCCGTTTTGACGAGCGGGGGATTGCCGATCCCCTGATTGGTTCGGTGCACGATCCCATCTACCAGGGTGCCGGACCGATGGGCATGGCGGGCATACCCCAGCCCAAACCCGGTGCGGTGACCAGGGCCCATGGGGGGGTACTCTTTATTGACGAAATTGGCGAACTTCACCCGATCCAGATGAACAAGCTGCTCAAGGTCATGGAGGACCGCAAGGTCCTTTTAGAAAGCGCCTATTACAGTTCCGAAGATCCCAATATTCCCGGCCATATCCATGATATCTTTCAAAACGGCCTGCCCGCGGATTTCCGCCTGGTGGGGGCCACCACCCGCACCCCGGAGGAAATTCCGCCGGCGTTGCGCTCCCGCTGCGTGGAGATCTTTTTCCGCCCTTTGCTGCCCCACGAAATTGAAATTATTGCCGCCAACGCCGCCCGCAAGGTTGGTTTTCCCCTGGATGAGCGGGGGCTGGCAGTCATAAAAAAATTTGCCACCAACGGACGGGAGGCGGTAAACATTGTACAGATTGCCGCCGGTATTGCCCTTACCGAGGGACGCCAGCAAATCAGGGCGGCCGATGTGGAATGGGTGGTGCACAGCGGCCAGTACAGCCCCCGGCCCGAAAAGAAGGTGGCCTCCCAACCCCAGGTGGGTCTGGTCAACGGCCTGGCCGTTTACGGTCCCAACATGGGGGCGCTGTTAGAAATTGAAGCCAACGCCCTGCCCGCTCCCAGGGGTCAGGGCAAGGTGGTGGTTACCGGCGTGGTGGACGAAGAAGAGGTGAACGGGCGGGGACGGACCATGCGGCGCAAGAGCATGGCCCGGGGGGCGGTGGAAAACGTTCTCACCGTCCTGCGCCGCACCACTGACGTGGATCCCCGGGACTACGACATCCATGTGAATTTCCCCGGCGGCATTCCCGTGGACGGTCCTTCCGCCGGGGTGGCGGTGGCTACGGCGGTATACTCGGCCATTACCGGTATACCGGTGGATAACCGGGTGGCTATGACCGGCGAGGTTTCCATCCGTGGTCTCGTGCTGCCCGTGGGGGGGATCGTGCCCAAAGTGGAAGCCGCCCGCCAGGCCGGGGCCAGGAAGGTTTTCATCCCCCGGGAAAATTACCAGGAGCTTTTCCGGGACCTGCCGGACGTAGAGGTGGTGCCGGTGGACAGGCTGGAAGAGGTGCTCAAAACGGCCCTGGTGGAACAACCCGGCGCCGCCCGCAAAGGCGTCCTACCGGCGCCGCGGGATGTGCTGGCGGCAGCGGGACTGCTTTCTTCCCCCGGCCTTTCGTCAAACCACTGTCCCGGGAGTTAAACCCCAAAATATGGACTAGTGGTAGATATTAATAAACCTGGCGGGATGCGGCGCTGTCCCCGCTCACTCCAGTGCTTCGCGCCGACAGCACCGCGGCTTGCTTCGGGCCGGCTCTGGCTCTCTGCGGATTGCCCGTTACTAAATTATTCTTCGTTGTTGTTTCTTGAAATAATGTGTCTTAAAGGTTTTCTTTCGGACAGTTTATCATGCGTCCTCGAGAGCCGAGCCGGCAACCTCGCTTCGCCGGGTGCTGTTACCGGCGCTCCGCAAGTCGTTCGCTTCGGACAGCGCCGCATTCTCATCATAACGGTTTTACTGAACATTTACGACCGGTGAATATTAGCTGTTCCTGACCCGGTGTCTTGCACCGGGTTCTTGTTTTTCCGTACCCACTTATTGCTATGGCAGGAATGTTAGGTGTATGTTAAAATATTGGTGTGTGTGGCCGGAACGCAGAAGCATACCGAAAAGGAGGTGCAGCTATGGAGCCGGTAGTACGAATCTTACCATTGCTGCCGTTAAGGGGCATTCTGGTATTTCCCTACATGGTCATCCACCTCGACGTGGGTAGGGAAAAGTCGGTGCAGGCCATTGAGCAGGCCATGATGAACGACCGCATTATTTTTCTGGCTACCCAGAAGGAAGCCCAGACCGACGATCCCGGCCTTGATGACATATACCGGATTGGTAGCGTAGCCGAGGTGAAACAGCTTCTCAAGTTGCCCGGTGGTACCATCCGGGTTCTGGTAGAAGGTCTTGCCCGGGGCCATATCAGGCGTTACCTGGCCCATGAACCTTTCTTTAAGGTAGAAGTGGAACAATATAACGAAGATTTTATCAAAACCCCCGAAATTGAGGCGTTGATGCGCAACCTGGTTTACCAGTTCGAGCAATACGTGAAACTCTCCAAGCGCATCCCGCCGGAAACGGTGGTTTCCGTGGTCAACCTGGAGGAACCGGGACGGCTGGCCGATATCGTTGCCTCCCACCTGCCCCTGCGCATAGAGGAAAAACAGCAGGTGCTGGAAGCTGTGGACATTGTCAAACGGCTGGAGAAGCTGTGCTCCCTGGTGGCCAGGGAACTGGAGATCGTGGAACTGGAGCGCAAGATCAATATCCGTGTACGCAAGCAAATGGAGAAAACCCAGAAGGAATACTACCTGCGGGAGCAGATGAAGGCCATTCAGCGGGAACTGGGTGAAAAGGACGAGCGCGTGGCGGAGGGTGAGGAATACCGGGAGAAAATTGCCGAAGCCAAGCTGCCCAAGGAAGTGGAAGAAAAGGCCCTCAAGGAGGTGGAGCGCCTGGAAAAAATGCCGCCCATGGCGGCGGAATCGGCGGTTATTCGCAATTACCTGGACTGGTTGCTGGCGCTGCCCTGGAGCAAGAGCACCCGGGACCGGCTGGATATCAAGGCTGCCGAAGCCATCCTGGAAGAAGACCATTATGGCCTCACCGAGGTCAAGGAGCGGATCCTGGAGTACCTGGCCATCCGCAAGCTGGCCAAGAAAATGAAGGGACCTATTTTGTGTTTCGTCGGCCCGCCGGGGGTTGGCAAGACCTCCCTGGGCCGTTCCATTGCCCGGGCCCTTGAGCGCAAATTTGTGCGCATTTCCCTGGGCGGTGTGCGGGATGAAGCGGAAATCCGCGGTCACCGCCGCACATACGTGGGTGCGTTGCCGGGCAGGATAATCCAGGGAATGCGTAACGCCGGTTCCAAAAACCCCGTATTCCTGCTGGATGAAATTGATAAGATGAGCATGGACTTCCGGGGCGATCCATCGGCGGCCCTGCTGGAAGTGCTGGACCCGGAGCAAAACAACAGCTTCAGCGACCATTACATTGAAGTGCCTTTTGACCTTTCCAATGTAATGTTCATCACCACGGCCAACGTCCAGCACAGTATCCCGCGGCCCCTTTTGGACCGCATGGAAGTAATCCAGATTTCCGGTTACACGGAGGAGGAAAAGGTACAAATAGCCATAAGGCATTTGATACCCAAACAGATGAAGGAACACGGTCTCACTCGTGAGATGTTCAGCATTTCGGAAAAAGCCATTCGCCGGGTTATCCGGGAGTACACCCGGGAAAGCGGCGTGCGTAACCTGGAGCGGCAGATTGCCACCCTTTGCCGCAAGGCTGCCCGGCAGATCGTGGCGGAGGAAACGAAGAAAGTTCGCGTTACCGTGCAAAACCTGGAGCACTTCCTGGGAACGCCCAAGTTCCGCTACGGGGTGGCCGAACAGGAAGATCAGGTGGGCGTGGCCACCGGCCTGGCCTGGACCGAGGTTGGGGGCGACACCCTGGCCATCGAGGTTACCATTTACCGGGGTACCGGCCGACTTACTTTAACGGGTAAACTGGGTGAAGTAATGAAGGAATCCGCCCAGGCCAGTTACAGCTATGTGCGCAGCCGGGCGGCCCAGTTGGGCGTGGATGAAGAAGTGTTTGACAAACACGATATCCACATCCACGTTCCGGAGGGGGCCATCCCCAAAGACGGGCCTTCGGCCGGCATTACCATGGCCTGCGCCCTGGCTTCGGCCTTCACGGGGCGCAAGGTGCGCCATGATGTGGCCATGACCGGGGAGATTACCTTAAGGGGGCGCGTGCTGCCCGTGGGCGGCATCAAGGAAAAGGTGCTGGCCGCCCACCGGGCGGGTATCACCACGGTGATCTTGCCCAAGGATAACCGCAAGGAGCTGGACGATATCCCTCCCAACGTAAGGAACAAGATGCAGTTCATCCAGGTGGAGCACATGGATGAAGTCCTGGAGGTAGCCCTTTTAGAAAAGGAGCAGGAGCACGAAGCTACTGAACTGGGTTCCCCTTCCGGGGAGGTTCCCGAGGTTTCCTACCAGCCCGTGATACCGGTTAAGGAGGATCCCGCCGCGATCCATGAACATCGTTTCTGCTGAGTTTGTTAAAAGCATAACTGAGCTGGACCGGTGCCCGGCCGGGGGCAGGCCCGAGGTGGCCCTGGCCGGGCGCTCCAATGTAGGGAAGTCGTCCCTGTTGAACTGCCTGGTCAACCGCCGGAATTTAGCCCGCACCAGCAATACCCCGGGCAGGACCCGTACCCTGAATTTTTACCTGATCAACAACCGGTTTTACCTGGTGGACCTGCCCGGGTACGGCTACGCCCGGGTGCCGGAAAAAATGCGGGCCAACTGGGGACCCCTGATTGAGGGCTACCTGTCCCGCCGCCCGGAGCTGCGGGGTGTTATCCAGATCGTAGATCTCCGTCACCCTCCCACCGCCCAGGACGTACAGCTGTACCAGTGGCTTAAATATCACCACCTGCCCGCAGTGGTGGTGGCCACCAAGGCGGACAAGCTTTCAAAAAGCCAGGGCCTGCGGCAGTTGCAGGTAGTCCGGCAGACCCTGGGCTTAACCGGGGAGGACCTCCTGATTAAATTTTCCGCCCGCACCCGTGAAGGGCGGGACGAGCTCTGGCGCGTCATCGGAGAGTGGGTAAATTAAATCTTTAAACGTTCAAACCAGCGCGGTTTTTCCTTTTCCGGAACGTACTCCACCGTTTCCACGGCTTTTTGGGCAAACCGGTTGTTTATCATTTGTTCCGGGGGAATCCTTCTGGCTATTTCCCGGGATTGGTCCAGCAGATCCATGAGATAGTTGTACCTTTCGGGGTCGATGACCGGGTTGGTGGCCCAGGTTTCCTGGGTTCGATAGCGCTCAATGGCCCTTATGAGCAGGTTCTCGTTCATATCCCTAAAAAAGGGGCTGACCACCCGGGCGGCCTCGCGGGTGCTGTGATGGGCCAGCCAGAGCTGGGCTTTATATACGGCATTGGTAAAACGCTGCATGGCAATGGGGTTCCGGCGGATGAAATCCGTCCTGGCCACGTAAACCGCCGCCGGCAGGGGTCCTGCTTCTCTGCCCAGGGAAACCACCACCCGGCCCACCCCCGCGTTTTCCACTATTGAGGCCTGTGGTTCGGCCAGGATGATAAAATCCCCCGACCCTGCTGAAAAGGCACCTATGCGTAAAGACGCCGGAATGTTGGTATAAAGGGTTACCTCCCGGTAGGGGGCGATGTTGTTTTGCCTTAAAAGCCCCTCTAAAAGTACCGTTTCAATGCTTTCCGGCCAGCCGGCAATGACGGTCTTTTCTTTTAAGCCGGCCCATGCAAAGGAGTTGTTTGCTTTGCGGGCCAGCAGGAAATGGCTGTCCCGCCGGGTCAGCGCGGCAAAGGCTACCACGTCGTCCAGCAATCCATCTGCCCTGCTGTAGATGGCCTGTTCCAGGCCGACCAGAGCTACGTCAGCCCGTTCCCCGGCCAGGGCGGGCAGCAGCAGTGTTTGTTCATTGGCGGTATTTTCCAGAACCACTTCCAGCCCCTGCTCCTTGAAAAAACCCAGGGCCAGGGCTATGTAATGGGGCAGGTGGTAAACCGAGCGCGGCCCTTCCATTAGCCGTATGATGTTGGTTTCCGGTTGGGGTTGGCTAAACCTTTTGATAATTATGGCACCCGCCGCCAGGGTCAGGCTCAAGAGCAGCAATAGCACCAGCAACCACCTGGGCCTACCCATTTTTAACACCCCCAAATCTCCACGGCTTCTTTTTCCCTTTAACTATCTCTATTTGGTTATTAGCATTTCATGCCGGGAATTTATCCCGGAGGTTGCTAAAAAGCGGGGATCACATTATAATGGTTCACAGATTACAGGGAGGAGAGGCATTATGACGCAATTTGACATGCCCACCACTTATGATCCCCGGACCGTGGAGGAAAAGTGGTACCGCTACTGGGAAGAAAATAAATTCTTTCATGCCCGGGTTGATGCCCGGGAGCCTTTTTCCATTGTCATGCCCCCGCCAAATGTTACCGGGCAACTGCACATGGGGCATGCCCTGGATAATACTTTGCAAGACATTCTCACCCGCTGGCGCCGCATGCAGGGCTACAACACCCTGTGGCTTCCCGGCACCGATCATGCGGGTATTGCCACTCAGGCCAGGGTGGAAGAACAACTGGCCAAAGAGGGCAAAAGCAAATATGACCTGGGCCGGGAGAAGTTCTTAGAGCGGGTCTGGGCCTGGAAAGAGCGGTACGGCGGGCGCATAACGCACCAGTTGCGCCGCCTGGGGGCCTCCTGCGACTGGGACCGGGAGCGTTTTACCATGGATGAAGGATGCTCCGGGGCGGTCAAAGAGGTTTTCCTGCGGCTTTACGAACAGGGTCTCATTTACCGGGATTATTACATCGTCAACTGGTGCCCCCGCTGCCAAACCACCATTTCCGACATTGAAGTGGAGCACCTGGACAAGCCCGGGCAGCTCTATTACATCAAATACCCCACCAGGGACGGTCGTGATGCCATTACCGTAGCCACCACCCGGCCGGAAACCATGCTGGGGGACGTGGCCGTGGCCGTTCACCCCGGGGACGAACGCTACCGGCACCTGGTGGGCAAAACCCTGGTCCTGCCCCTTTTGGGCCGGGAAATGCCTGTCATTGCCGATGAATATGTGGACCCCTCCTTTGGCACCGGGGCGGTGAAGATTACCCCCGCCCACGATCCCAACGACTTTGAGGTGGGGCGGCGACACAACCTGCCCCAGGTGCGGGTGATCAACAAGGATGCGGTGATGAATGATGAGGCCGGCCCTTACCGGGGCCTGGACCGCTGGGAGTGCCGCAAAAGGATCATCAAGGATTTAAAAGAGCAAGGTTACCTGGTAAAAATAGAAGACCATAATCACGCCGTGGGGCACTGTTACCGCTGCAACACGGTGATTGAGCCCATGCTTTCCCGCCAGTGGTTTGTGCGCATGAAACCCCTGGCCGAACCGGCCATCCGGGCGGTAAAGGAAGGCCGCATCCGCTTCGTGCCGGAACGCTTCACGAAAATTTACCTGAACTGGATGGAAAACATCCGGGACTGGTGCATTTCCCGGCAGCTCTGGTGGGGCCATCGCATCCCGGTGTGGTACTGCCGGGACTGTGAGGAGGTCATCGCGGCCAAGGAACCGCCCCGGAAATGCACCCGCTGCGGCTCAAGCCGGTTGGAGCAGGATCCCGACGTGCTGGACACCTGGTTTTCTTCGGCCCTGTGGCCCTTTTCCACCCTGGGCTGGCCGGAAAAGACGCCGGAGCTGGATTATTATTATCCCACTTCCGTGCTGGTGACGGGCCGGGACATCATCTTCTTCTGGGTGGCCCGGATGATTGTGAGCGGCCTTCATTTCATGCAGGAAGTGCCCTTCCGGGAAGTGTTTATCCACGGCCTGGTGCTGGACGCCCTGGGGCGCAAGATGAGCAAGTCCCTGGGCAACGGGGTGGACCCCATTGACGTTATTGAAAGCCACGGCGCGGACAGCCTGCGCTTCATGCTGGTTACCGGGAATACGCCCGGCAACGACCTGCGCTTTCACTTTGAGCGCCTGGATGGGGCAAGGAACTTTGCCAACAAGATCTGGAATGCTTCCCGCTTTGCCCTGATGAACCTCCAGGATTACGACCCGGCCTCCGCCCCGGGAAGGGAAGCGCATACCCTGGCCGACCGCTGGATCTTGAGCCGCTACCAGGTCTGCGTTCAGGAAGTGACCAGGTTCCTGGAATCCTATGAGCTGGGAGAAGCCGCCCGGGTCATCTACGAGTTCATCTGGGATGAGTTCTGTGACTGGTATATCGAGCTGGTTAAACCCCGGCTTTATCGTGCCAAAGACGGTAGAGACCGGGCCTGCGCCCAGGATGTGCTGGCCCGGGTGCTGCGGGGAGCCATGGAGTTGCTCCATCCCTTTATGCCCTTCATCACCGAGGAAATCTGGCAGCGCCTGCCCCACGAAGGGCCCACGGTGATGCAGGCCCCCTGGCCGGCCTACCAACCCGGGTTGCGGGATGAAAAGGCCGAGGCCGAGATGGCGGTGCTTATGGAGGTAATCCGGTCCATCCGCCACATCAGGAGCGAAATGAATGTTCCCCCGGGCAAGACGGCCGACGTCATCCTGGTTGTAACTGACGGCGATACCCGGGATTTGATCCAGAAGTGGCCCGGTTACATCCAGGGGCTGGCCCGCTGCCGGGTGCAGGTGAAACCTGAACTGGACCAGGTTCCCCCGCAGGCCGCCCACGGGGTGGCCCGGGGGGTGGAGATTTATGTGCCCCTGGCCGGGCTCATCGACATTGACCGGGAGCTGGCCCGCCTGAAAAAGGAACTGGCCGCAGTGGAAAAGGAGCTCAAGAGAGTGGAAGGTAAGCTGGGGAACGAAAGTTTCCTGGCCAAAGCGCCGGCGGAAGTGGTGGAAAAGGAACGGGCCAGGGAGAAAGAGCTGGCCGAGAAGGTGTCAGCCATCCGGGAACGTCTGGCGGTGCTTGGAAACAAAAATTAATCTAACCCGTGTTTTTCCGGGTATATTTAGTAAGTTATGGAAAATAAACCGGGAAAAAGCTCCCGGTTCTTTTTTTACACCTGCCCCGGGCGCGTAGGAATTTTAAAGAAGAGCGCCGTATTTTTTAAAAGCACATTCTTTGTTTGGGGTGACAGCGGTGCAGTATGATGAAGCCATGACCTACCTGCAGAACCTGACCAAATTCGGTATAAATTTCGGCCTGGGGCGCATCAAGGAACTGTTGCGCCGGCTGGGGGATCCCCAGGAAAAGCTAAAGGTGGTGCATATCGGGGGCACCAACGGCAAGGGTTCCACCACCGCCATGGTGGCTTCGGTCCTCACAGCCGCCGGTTATCGCACGGGCACTTTTACCTCGCCCCACCTGCATTCCTATACGGAACGGTATCAAATTGACGGGGAGCAAATCTCCCGCCGGCGGGTGGCCTTGTTGATCGACCAATTGAAGCCCCACCTGGAAGCCATGGTGGCGCAAGGTTTCGAGCATCCCACCGAGTTTGAGGTCAGCACCGCCATGGCCTTCAAATATTTTTACGAAGAAGGGGTGGATTTCTTAATCCTGGAGGTGGGGCTGGGGGGGGCCATTGATTCCACCAATGTGGTGGAAAGGCCTTTGGTTACGGTAATCACCAACGTATCCATGGACCACATGGATTACCTGGGCCGGACCATCAGGGAGATTGCCACTGTCAAAGCCGGAATTATCAAGCCCGGGGTGCCCCTGGTAACGGCCTGCCGGGGGGAAGCCCTGGAAGTGGTGGCCCAGTTTTGCCGGGAGAAGGGTTCGCCCATGGTGCTGGTGGAATCCGGCGGCGGGGCTGGGCTTAACGAGGGAATTTCCTGCCGCACCGTTTTGTGGGAAGCAGCCGCGGGCGGGCTTGATCAGGGCGGGCAGTACCTTGCAGTGCACGGCCTGCGCCGCACCTACCGGGATCTCTTTATTCCCCTCCTGGGGCGGCATCAGCTGGTGAATGCCGCCGGGGCGGTGGCGGTGGTGGAATTGTTGATGGCGCAGGGGTTTGCCGTTCCGGAGGAAGCCCTGTACCGGGGCCTGGCCGTGGTCCGCTGGCCGGCCCGGCTGGAGGTTGTCTTGAGCCGGCCCCTGGTGCTCCTGGACGGTGCCCATAACTACGACGGCGCCCGCAGCCTGGCTAAAGCACTGGACGATTACTTCCCCGGCAAGCAGGTGGTGCTGGTCATCGGAATGCTGGGGGATAAAGAGCGGGGCCGGGTGGTGGCTGAGCTGGCCCCCCGGGCCCGGGCGGTGGTGGTTACCCGGCCCAACAGCCCCCGGGCCGGCGACTGGCAGCGCCTGGCCGAGGAGGCCCGAAAATATGTACCCGAGGTCTACATCATCGAGTCCGTTCCCGAAGCCGTGGAGTGTGCCTTATCTCTGGCCCGGGCAAATGAGCTGGTTTGTATTACCGGTTCACTGTACATGGTGGCCGAGGCCCGGGAGGTACTCATGGCGAAGGTGAACATGATGGCGAGCACCGGGTGAGCCGGTGCTTTTTCATTTGGCCGGCTGGATAAAACCCCCCCCGGCCAACTCATAATACCATCTCGAAGGGGTAATTCACCATTCGCCCTATTTCCGGGAGGTGTTCCTTTGGTCCGCATTTTAAAAAAGTTTGCCCGGATTTTGCCCAGGGGCAACAAAAAACCCCAATCCCTCAAGGAAAGCCACACTCAATGGGAGCAAAGCTACGAAGCCGGGGAATTGAAAAAAATACCCCTCAGTTCCCGGTTAAAGGACAACCTGGCCCTTATCAAGCAAATACTGGGGAACAGCAGCGATTTAGTTATCCGGGAGCTTCGGCTGGGTGTTGACGGGGATGTTTCCGGGGCCGTTGTTTTTATCGACGGCATGACGGACAAAGGTACGGTCAATGACACCGTGATCAAGGGCCTGACCCTGGAGTCCCGCATGGCCGGCCTGGGGGGGAAGACGGCCGGAAATTTGTTCGCCCTGGTCCGTAATTTCATGGTTAATACGGGCTCGGTAAGGGAAGCTGCAACTGTTTTTGAACTTGTGGACGGGATTCTTTATGGTGACACTGCCGTGCTCGTTGAAGGGGAGGCCGTGGCCCTCCTGGCCACCGCTCCCGGCTGGCCGGTGCGGGGTATCGAGGAGCCCACCAGCGAAAGCGTGGTACGGGGGCCCCGGGAGGGGTTTACCGAGTTGCTGCGCACCAACACCTCCCTCATCCGCCGCCGCCTGCGCGATCCCAACCTGGTGACCGAGAGGATCACCCTGGGAGAGCGCACCCGTACCTCCGTTGAGATAGCTTATATCAGGGGACTGGCCGATCCCCGGCTGGTGCAGGAAGTGAAGGACCGCCTTTCCCGCATCAAGGTGGACGGCATCATCGAAAGCGGCAATATCGAAGAATTAATCGAGGACCACCCGCATTCTCCCTTTCCCCAGGTGTTCCGTACGGAACGTCCCGACCGGGTGGTAAGCATGCTTCTGGACGGGCGCGTGGCTATTATTACCGACGGCACCCCTTTTGTGCTCGTTGTGCCGGCGGAGTTTGTCGTTTTCATGCAGTCTTCCGAGGACTACTACGAACGCTTCTTCCTGGCCACGGCCGTGCGCTGGCTTCGATACATTGCCTTTATTGCATCGTTGATATTACCTTCCCTTTACATATCCATTACCACCTTTCACCAGGAGATGATCCCCACCCGGCTGTTGATCAGCATAGCCGCATCCCGGGAAGGGGTGCCCTTCCCGGCCTTTGTGGAGGCCTTTTTGATGGAATTTACCTTTGAGGCCTTAAGGGAGGCCGGCATCCGTCTGCCCCGGAACGTGGGCCAGGCGGTGAGCATTGTGGGTGCCCTGGTGATCGGCCAGGCAGCCGTGTCGGCCGGGGTTGTGTCCAGCCTTATGGTTATAATCGTGGCTCTGACCGGTATCAGTTCCTTTGTGGCGCCGGTATTCAGCATGGCCATCACCATGCGCCTGTTGCGCTTCCCCATGATGGTCCTTGCGGCCACCCTGGGGATCTTCGGGGTGATGATGGGGCTTTTGGTCATCCTGGTGCACATGGCTTCCATGCGTTCCTTCGGCATCCCTTACCTGGCCCCCCTGGCCCCCCTGCACGCCAGGGATTTAAAGGATGTGATGGTGCGGGCGCCCATGTGGGCCATGGAAGCTCGCCCTTCGGAGCTGGCCAAAGAAAATTCCATCCGCCAGGCGCAGGGCATAAAACCCGCCCCACCAACCCGGAAAGGGCAAAAGGGGGACGGTGGTGGGCAGAAAAGATAACAGAAGCCGCACCTGTATCTTTGCCGGTTTAAAAGGTAGTGGCCAGATGAACAGGTTCCGTTTTGATTGCAACACAAAACAACCGGAACCAGTCCCGGGTCATTGTTTCCGCCTTTTTCCCCGGGGCGGGCGGATTAAGGCGCTTGTGTTTCTGTTGCTGTTTTTGCCTCTCGTCCTCAGCGGCTGCTGGGACCACCGGGAGGTGGAAGACCTGGGCATTGTTTTGCTCACGGCCGTAGATGCCGCCCCGGAGGGCAGGGTGCGCCTGGAGGTGCAGGTCCTGGTTCCCACGGCTGTTGCCGGCGGAGGTGGAATAACAGGTATGGGCGGTGGTGGTGGAGGTGGCGGACGTAAGCGCTACCGCAACCTGGCTACAGAGGGTAGGACGGTTTTTGAGGCCATCCGCCGGTTGTCCATGGAAAGCCCACGGGAGCTTTTTTTCGCCCACAACCAGGTAATTCTTATTTCCGAAAAACTGGCCCGGGAAAAGGGGGTTGCGGAAGTGATGGATTTCTTTGAGCGCAACCGCCAGTTCCGGCGGGATACCTGGATCCTGGTGGCCAGGGGGGATCCCAGGGATATCATGGAGGTTCCCGTCCACCTGGAGGTCACCCCGGCACAGAATATCGTGGGGGTAATCAAGAACCAGGAACTTTCCGCCCGTTTCGCCCCCACCCGTCTGGGGGAATTTGCCAAGATGCTGGAGAGTTCCGGCGTGGAGCCTTATACGGCCATTTTGGAAGCAGTGCCCAACGAGGCTTTCAGCCGCATGTCCATGCATCCCGCGGGGACAGGGCCTGCACCCTTTCATAACATGAAACTTACCGGGACGGCCGTCTTTCGCCGGGACAGGCTGGTAGGCTGGCTTAACGAGCAGGAAGCCCGGGGATTATTGTGGGTGCGGGGAGAAGTGCGGGGCGGCCCAATCACCTTTTCTCTTCCCGGTTCCCGGGGCGAACAGAAACTGGCCGTGGAAATTTTGCGTGCCGGCCGCGGGGGAGTGAAGCTGGAACCGTTTCTGACCGGCGGCCAGCCTGGTATGAGAGTAAAAATAATCACCCGGGTTAACCTTACCGAATCGGAAAACCTGGAAGTCGATTTAAGCAATCCCCAGGTCATTTCCCGGCTGGAAAAACAACTGGCCGGGGTAATCAAGCAGGAGGTTATGGCCTGCGTGACCAGGCTGCAGGAGGAATACCGGACTGATGTCCTCGGCTTTGGTGAAGCGGTGCATCGCAAGTATCCCCGGGTGTGGAGGCAGGTGGAACGGGAATGGGAGGATGTTTTCGCGACCATGCCCGTGACGGTTGAAGTGAAAACCGTGATCCGGCGCACGGGCCTGATCAATAAGCCCTTGCGGCCTGCAGGGACGCAGGAGGTTGGCTATATGAACATATCTAAGGAGGGTAATGTGCGATGGAGGTTGTTTTGCTCAGCCTGGTCTTTATCATCATCATCGCCCTGCAGGTTCCGCCCCTGATTAAAAAGAGAATGTGGCGGGAATTGATTGCTTTCAGTGTGCTTTTGTTCCTGGGCATGATCTACAGCTTTGGCCTGGTTTTGAAAATACCGCTGCCCAATCCGGCCAGGGCCGTGGAGGCCGTTTTTGCCCCGCTGACCAGCTTGATCCAGAAGGCGCTCACTTGAAGGATGTACCGGTGCCGGGCAGTTTGGCCGGGTACCCCCGACGGAATAAGGCTGGACTTTGCCGGCCAGTGGGGCTATAATTAATTCCAGACGTAAGGCCCGTCGTTTTTTGGCGGTGGGCCTTTTTATGTGGAGGGAGCTTCAATGGGTTTGGACGTTGCCCTGTTATTGATCAGTTTGGGGGTTATCCTGGTCAGCGCCGGTTTTTTT
Source organism: Desulfofundulus luciae (assembly GCF_030813795.1). Taxonomy (NCBI): domain Bacteria; kingdom Bacillati; phylum Bacillota; class Clostridia; order Eubacteriales; family Peptococcaceae; genus Desulfofundulus; species Desulfofundulus luciae. Next base: position 109,333 of record NZ_JAUSUX010000003.1, read on the forward strand.
ACCAATGGTGTGGAATGGCTGGGAAGGAAGCTTCGCCTGACCGAGGGGGCGGTAGGGAGCATCCTGGCCGCGGTGGGTACGGCCATGCCGGAAACGGTCATTCCCCTGATCGCCATCCTTTTGGGCGGCGGTGAAGTGGGGGAGGAAATAGGCATCGGAGCCATTCTGGGCGCGCCCTTTATGCTGGGGACCCTGGCTTTGTTGATCAGCGGGGGGGCCGTGCTGGCCTTCCGCCGTACGCGCCTTGAGCCCGATCCCTGCGTGATCCGGCGGGACCTGTTTTTCTTCCTGGTGGTTTATACGCTGGCCATTGCGGCCGCTTTTCTTCCCCGCCCGTTAAAGCTGGTGGTGGCCCTGGGGCTGGTTGTGGCCTACATTTATTTCGTGTATGAAACCATCACCAGGGGACGCACCCTGGACCAGGAGGAAGGGGAATGCGAACCCCTTTACCTGTGTAAAAAACTCGACAATCCTCCCCTGGTTCTGGTAATCGTCCAGGTGATCCTGGCCTTTTCCGGGATCGTGGCCGGGGCAAAGGTTTTTGTGGATGGCGTGGCGGATCTCTCGGACATACTGGGGGTGCCTGCTTTTGTTTTCTCCCTTCTCGTTGCCCCTCTGGCTACGGAGATGCCCGAAAAATTTAACAGTGTCATCTGGCTTGCCCAGCGCAAGGATACCATGGCCCTGGGTAATATCACCGGGGCGATGGTTTTTCAGAGTTCCGTTATTCCGGCCATCGGCATGATCCTGACCCCGTGGGTGCTTACGGAAACGGCCTTTTTAAGTGCGCTTCTGGCACTGGCTTCCGGGCTGGTGACTTACCTGTTGCTCTTGCGGCGCGGTTTTCTTGATGCACGGCTTCTGGTGGCCTACGGTGGGGTTTTTTACGCTGCCTTTGTGGCGGCGGTGCTTACCGGAACAATAGGGTAAGATCCCCCCACCCTACCGCCGGGCGAAAAGCACCGGTGCGAGAGTGGAAATACTTGGCAGGGCGGAATTGCAGCTTGTCACAAAAGAGGCAAAATGATAAACTAGTACAGATAAGTGGTCAATTTTCGATGGCCGGGTGATAGCCGTGGCTGCTATGTACAAGCCCCAGAGAAATATCTGGTTGCTGGTAATTCTTATGCTGGTCGGGGCCCTGGTGGGTGATGCGCTGGGAGCAGTGCTCATTCCTTTTTTGCCCGTCCTTAAGCCTTTTACCTCCGTGGGCTTTGCCCCGGCTACTATAGATCTTCATTTTGCCCGGCTCACCTTTGGTTTTACCCTCACCTTAGGGCCCCTCACGGCGCTGGGTTTACTCCTGGGATATCTTTTATACCGTAAACTGTAAATGTGGAGGTTCAAAAGTGTTGCCTATTTACCTGGCCTCTTCTTCGCCGCGCCGGAGCATGTTGCTGGAACAGCTTGGCTTACCTTTCACCGTAGTGGTGCCCGAGGTTGAGGAAAAGGTGCCGGAAGGGTTGCCTCCCCATCAACTGGTAGAGACCCTGGCTTTAAGAAAGGCCGGGGCCGTGGCGCCCTCCATTTCCCGGGGGTTGGTGGTGGCGGCAGATACTATAGTGGTCTGGCAGGACAAGGTCCTGGGCAAACCTGCTGACGCCCGGGAAGCGGCTTTGATGCTCAGCCTCCTTGCGGGAGATGAGCATGAGGTTTTCACTGGCGTGGCGGTGATGGAAAAACCCTCCGGGCGCCGGGTGGTTACCCACGAACGCACCCGGGTCAGGTTCAGACCACTGACGACAGAAGAAATTGCCAGGTATGTGGCCACCGGTGAACCCCTGGACAAGGCAGGGGCTTATGCTGCCCAGGGACTGGGGGCAATTTTTATTGCCGGGATCAGGGGATGCTATTTTAATGTGGTCGGCCTTCCCCTGGCCCGTTTGGCCCAGGTGTTGAAGGAATTCGGTGTGGATCCTCTGGAGTATGTTCGAAACAACTGAGATTTTCCCCGGAAGTTTCCCCGGGAACCCTTTCGGGTATCTTTTAAGCGTGTCTGGAGGCCGCAAAGAGCCTTGGATTCCCCAACGTACCGCATTACCATTAAAGACATGCCCGTGGATCTGCGCCCCCGGGAGCGCATTTTGAGAGAAGGCGCCGGGGTGCTGACGGATCTGGAGCTTTTGGCCGTTCTTTTGCGCACGGGTACACCCACGGCCAGCGCCATGGAACTGGCGGCGGCCCTTTTGCGACATTTCGGCAGCCTGCGGGGCCTGGTTGACGCCTCCGTGGAGGAGTTGAGCAGTGTCCGGGGTGTCGGCCCGGCCAAGGCGGCCATGTTGAAAGCGGCCCTGGAGCTGGGCCGCCGCATTGCCCAGGCCGGCGGGGAAACCCGGCCGGTAATCAGGAGTCCCGAAGATGCCGCCTGTTTGGTCATGGAGGAAATGCGCCACCTGGACAGGGAGCATTTTCGGGCGTTGTTGCTGAATACCAAGAACCAGGTGATTGCCCGGGAGATCATTTCCATCGGCACCCTTAATTCCTCCACGGTGCATCCCCGGGAATTGTTTAAGAATGCCATCCGCCGCAATGCGGCGGCGGTAATCCTGTTGCACAACCACCCCAGCGGGGATCCAACCCCCAGCCAGGAGGATCTGGAGGTGACCAGGCGCCTGCAGGAAGCTGGGCGCATTATCGGCATTGAGGTTCTGGATCACCTGATTATTGGAGATAATAAGTACGTCAGTTTCAAGGCCAAAGGTTTGATTTAGATGATGATTAAGAAAGGAGAGAGAACATGCGCATCGGGCTGTTCTCTAAAGATATGGGTATAGACCTGGGCACCGCCAACTCCCTGGTTTATGTAAAGGGCAAGGGCATTGTTTTGAGGGAGCCCTCGGTGGTGGCCATTCAGCGGGATACCGGCCAGGTGCTGGCCGTGGGGGAAGAAGCCAAGCAGATGATTGGCCGTACGCCCGGCAACATCGTGGCCATCCGGCCCATGAAGGACGGGGTAATTGCCGACTTCGACGTAACCCAGAGCATGATCAAGTACTTCATCAACAAGGCCCTGCGCAACCGCACCTTTCTCATCCGCCCCCGGGTGGTGGTTTCGGTTCCCTCCGGGGTGACGGCGGTGGAGGAGCGGGCGGTGCGGGAAGCCGCCCTGCAGGCCGGCGCCCGGGAAGCCTATCTCATTGAGGAACCCATGGCTGCAGCCATTGGTGCTGGTCTGCCCGTACATGAACCAACGGGCAATATGATTGTGGATATCGGCGGGGGTACCACCGAGGTGGCGGTAATTTCCCTGGGGGGTATTGTTACCAGCCGCTCCATTCGCATTGCCGGGGATGAGATGGATGAAGCCATTATCCAGCATGTAAAGAAGGCCTATAATCTCATGATTGGTGAGCGTACGGCGGAGGAGATCAAGATTGAAATAGGAACCGCCTATCCCACCGGGGAAGTCCAGACCTATGACGTCCGGGGAAGGGACCTGGTGACCGGCCTGCCCAAAACGGTGCGCATTACCTCCGAGGAAATTTACAAGGCTCTCTCCGAGCCGGTATCGGCCATCCTGGATGCCATTAAGGGCACCCTGGAGCAGACTCCGCCGGAGCTTGCTGCCGACATTATGGACCGGGGCATTGTCATGGCCGGGGGCGGTTCACTGCTGCAGGGGCTGGACCGGCTGGTGAGCGAGGAGACGGCCATGCCCGTGCACCTGGCCGACGAGCCGCTTTTGTGTGTGGCTTACGGTACCGGGCGGGTGCTGGAAAATATCGATGTTTTACGCCGGGTACTCATTCACCCGCGCAAGCTGTCGTAAACTGGAACAAAAAGATAGGTGTTGATCCCGTTGACTTCGGGTAAGAAGCTTTTTTTTCTGGTTATTTTGCTGGTCCTGGTCCTGTACGTGATGCGAGTGACCGCTTTTAGCCGGGTGGAAGCAACGCCCCTGGAAAAAATACTGGTGGATACCTTTGCCACTTTAGAACAGGTAACCACCAGGCTGGGCCGGGGAGTCAGGGATATGGTCACCTTTCCCCTTTCCCTGGTGAACGCGTCGCGGCGGGCAAGCGAGTTGTCGGAGCAGGTGGTCCGGCTGGAAGGCGAGCTTCACCAGGCCAGAGAATACCGTTTGGAAAATGAGAGACTGAAAAAGCTTTTGGATTTTAAAAGCGGCTCCGCTGCCGACTCCGGACTTGAAGTTACCGCGGCGGCAGTAATAGGCCGGGATCCGGGGAACTGGTTCAGCACCATTACCATAAACAAGGGCCGGGCTGAAGGCATCAAAGAAAACATGACGGTATTGACTCCCCGGGGTTTGGTGGGGCGGGTGATCGCCACCACCGACCGTACCGCCACCGTTCTATTAATCACCGACCCGCGCAGTGCGGTCAGCGCTTTGGTACAGGACAGCCGTACGCCGGGTATGGTTGAGGGCACCGCCGGAAGTGCCGGCAGCCTGCGCATGATCCATATACCCAACGACATGCCCACAAGACCCGGGCAGGTGGTGGTTACTTCCGGTACGAAGAGCATTTTTACCAAGGGCATCCCCATTGGCGAGATAACCAGGGTGAAGAGGGATCCGACCGGTCTTTTCTTTGAAGCCTCCGTGCGACCCTTTGTGGATTTTAACCGCCTGGAGGAAGTGCTGGTAATTACGGGGGTGCACCCCCCGGCCCTGTAAGCCCGGGCCGTGCGCCGGGTGTTTTACCTTGATAGTTGCCATTGAAAAGATAACCGTGCGGGAGGTTTTTTTCTTTGTTGGGCTTGCTGGTCCTGCCCGGATTTTTATTGCTGGCCCTGCTGCTGCAGGTAACGGTGGTGGATTTGATTCACGTTAAGGGTGTGGTACCCGATCTGACTTTTTTACTGGTAGTTTTTTATGCATTCTGGAGAGGGCAGCGGGAGGGAGCCTTCTGGGGGTTTGTTGCCGGTTTGATGAAAGATTTTATCGCCGGCAACTATTTTGGCCTCAACGCCCTCTCCACTGCCGTGGCCGGTTACCTGGTGGGCTGGTCGGAATCCCGTTTATACAAGGACAGCAGCCTGGTAGTGATGGCGATAACTTTTTTTGCCACTATAGTAAATCAGTCAATTTATTACCTTTTGTTGGTATACCTGCAGATCAAAATTCCTCCGGGTGTGGCCCTGGTCGGGGTAGTCCTTCCATCAGCCGTGTACAATGCGCTGCTGGTGCCGTTATTTTACCGCAAGTTTTACCGCCTTTACCTCAAGGGATGGTTCAGAATGGGCCAGTTTTAATTTAGTAGACACCCATGACGCATTCAGCGCCACCAACAAAGGATGAAAATGGCCGCCGTTTTGCACGAAGCGACCCAGCACTCACCGGGTCCAGGTACCTGCACAGGTATTCAGGCTGCATATGGTCAGCAATCATACCATCAGAGACCCCAATTGCAGTGAGTGCTGGGGAACGGAGCGAGCGCGTGCAAACGGCAGGCAAGTAATGCTTGCAGGACAGGGAAGGATGCGCCGTGGCAACAAACGGGGTAACAGCTAAAAGTCTGGAGAGAAAGCTACAGGTTCTGCTGGGCATGGTGATCGCCGCCTTTACCGTGCTTGTTATCCGCCTGGCTTACCTGCAGCTGGTGGAGGCGGATAAATATCAGATGATGGCCCAGCAGAACCACCTGCGGTTGATTCCCATCATGGCTCCCCGGGGGGAAATTCTCGACCGCAACGGCGTGCGCATCGTGGGCAACCAGCCGGTCTACACCATTTCCTTTGCCTATTTAGGCATCAAGGACACCGACCGGGTGATTGCCAGGCTGGCCCGTATTTTGGAGGGAGAAAAAACCTTCCAGGGCATGAGCGTGACGGAGATAGAACAGGAAATCCATAAAAAACTCAACGAACAAAAGTTGCGCCTTTATGAACCGGTGCCCATAGCCGATAAGGTGTCCAGTGAAACGGTAAGCCGGATTGAGGAGCAGCGGCTGGAGCTGCCGGGAGTGCTCATCGACGTGCGGCCGGTACGGCACTACCCCTATGGGGACCTGCTGGTGCCCACCCTGGGTTACGTGGGCATCATGGATCAGAAGGAGCTTGAAGAGAATAAAGACAGGGGTTACAGGCTGGGGGACTCCTGGGGCAAGGACGGCCTGGAGAAATCTTTTGAGCCCTATTTGCGGGGTCAGCGGGGTGCCCGCCAGGTGGAGGTGGATGCCCAGGGGCAGCCGGTAAGGGATCTGGGCGTAAAAGAGCCTGTACCGGGAGACAACCTGGTGCTCACCATTGATGCCCGCCTGCAGCGTGCGGCCCAGGATGCCCTGGCCCGGGGTATCGCCCGGTTGCAAAAAGAGGGTTACAGCCAGGCCAAAGCCGGGGCGGCGGTAGTGCTGGATGTGCGCACCGGGGAGGTCCTGGCCCTGGCCAGCCACCCCACCTATGATCCCACCATCTTTACCCGGGACCTTTCCCGGAAGGAGTGGAATGCGGCCTGGGCCAAAATTAGCCGGGATCAATCGCTGCTCAACCGGGCCATAGCCCTGTATCCCCCGGGTTCTACCTTTAAAATGGTGGTGGCGACGGCAGCGCTGGAACTGGGTAAAATAACACCCCAGTTTGCCATTAGCGATACCGGGCGCTACAAATATAAAGTCGACTGGAAGCCCAGCGGTCACGGGCGGGTGGATGTGGTGCGGGCCCTTAAGGTATCCTGCGACACGTTTTTCTGGACTGTCGGGGCAATGCTCGGACCCGAACCCATTGCCCGCTATGCCCGGGAGTTCGGCCTGGGACAAAAGACGGGGCTGGAGTTGCCCGGGGAGCATGCCGGCCGCATCCCGGGACCGGAGCAAAAGTACAACCTGTGGAAGCCCCTTCTGGACAATGTACAAAAACAAATGGACGATATCCGCAAGGAGTATGAGAAGCGCCTGGCCAGTGCGGGCGAAGGGGAAAAGGCGGCCCTGGAGCGGGAAATGAACGGGCGTCTGGCCCTTTTGCAGGACAGGTACAACAAGATAGAGTGGGAATTGAAATGGCGGGAATACGATACCCTGGATATGGCCATTGGTCAGGGCAACAACTACTATACTCCTCTCCAGCTGGCCAATTATGTGGCGGCCATCGCCAACGGAGGCATCCTTTACAAGCCTTACCTGGTTAAAAAGGTTGTGGCTCCCGACGGCCAGACGGTGGAGGAGTTTTCACCCCGGGAGATCCGCCGGGTCAACGTGTCCGGCCGTACGCTGGCCATACTCCGGCAGGGTATGCACGAGGCGACCCTGCCCCCCGACGGTACCGCGGCAGGAGTATTCGCGGGAGCAAAATACAGTGTTGCCGCCAAAACCGGAACTGCCGAGGTCCATGGCCACGATAACCACGCCCTTTTTGTGGCCTTTGCCCCCTATGAAAAACCGGAAGTGGCCCTGGCCGTAGTGGTGGAATATGGCGGCCACGGGAGTTCTGCCGCCGGTTCCGTGGCCAGGGAGATCCTGGACGCTTACTTTAATCTCAAAAACGCCCCTCCCACTGCTGGCCTGTCAGGCGAGGAGAAAAAGACCAGGGATGAGCGGGCAACGGGGGCCCTTCGCGCCACACCAGTGCCTTCCCGGCGGCCTGCCGGCGGGTCCGGGTCCGGGAATGTCCAGCCCCGGCGCACCACGGCACCACCCGATGTACCTCCCGGGGAACAAAAACAGGGCGGTTCTCCCGGGCAGCCCGCAGGCGGGTCCCCACCTGGTGCCGGCAACGAACAGGGTACCCCGGTTGATGTTCTGCCTCCAGCCGGAGGAGGCGGATCCGGTGCGCCGTCAACTAGCGGCAATCAACCACCCGCCCAGGGCGGTACTCCAGGGGCGTCCCGGGACGGCACGCAGGTTCAGTAAAACCGTTATGACAGGGATGCGGCGCCGTCCGGAGCGGAGCAATGGAGTGAGTTCCGGACACCGCATCCAGACCGGTTCACTGAATATTTGGTGCTCTTTGTGTATCCCAGGATTTGGTACATATCCTGGGATACAATTTTATTGTTTTCGTTGGAGTAAGCGGCAGGAAAAACGAAATTATTAGCAGGATTTGGTTGCGCCCTGTAGAATTTAAATCAACACTGGGGGGAATGCACCTTGGACAGGGGGAGAGGGAACCCGCAGCACCGGTGGCTGTCTTTCGCCGGTGAAACGGTAGATGATAACACGATTTTAATCCAGCGCACTTTGCGTTCCGGCCAAAAGGTCCATTACGACGGCAATATCGTCATTATTGGCGATATCAACCCGGGGGCGGAGGTGGTGGCTACGGGCAACATCATTGTGATGGGTGCCGTACGGGGGGTAGTTCACGCCGGCGCCGGTGGAAATGAAAAGGCTATGGTGCTGGCCTTCCGCCTGGAACCCACCCAGCTTCGCATTGCCGGTCACATTACGCGTCCCCCGGATGGGCAGAGCTCAAAACCCGAACAACCTGAAGTGGCCCGGATAAAGAATGGGGTAGTGACAATCGAAATTTTTAATGGGGAACGCCAGGGATGAAAATTGGCAAACTGTTGAAGAGGAGGCTCTTATATGGGTGAGGTCATCGTAGTTACGTCCGGCAAGGGAGGAGTTGGTAAAACCACCACCACGGCCAACCTGGGGGCCGGGCTGGCCACTCACGGGCACCGGGTGGTACTGGTGGATGCCGATATCGGGCTGCGCAACCTGGACGTGGTTCTGGGGCTGGAAAACCGCATTGTTTACGATATAACCGATGTTACCGGGGGGCATTGCCGCCTGCGGCAGGCTTTGATCAAGGACAAGCGCTTCGAGGGGCTGTTCCTTTTGCCTGCCGCCCAGACCAAAGATAAAACGGCGGTCAGCCCGGACCAGATGAAGGCCCTGTGTGAGGAACTCAAACAGGAATTCGACTACGTGATTATTGACTGTCCGGCAGGGATCGAGCAGGGCTTTCGCAATGCCATTGCCGGGGCGGACAAGGCCATCGTGGTGACTACCCCCGAAGTAGCTGCCGTACGGGATGCGGACCGGATCATCGGTCTTCTGGAGGCGGCCGAACTGCGGGACCCCAGGCTGATTATCAACCGTATTCGCCCGCGCATGGTGCGCCACGGGGATATGATGAGCATTGAGGATATCATCGACATCCTGGCCATCGATCTTCTGGGGGTGGTGCCGGAAGACGAGATGGTGGTGATCAGCACCAACCGCGGGGAACCCGTGGTCCAGGATGAACGTTCCCGCTCGGGACAGGCTTATCGCAATATTGTCCGGCGGATCAAGGGAGAGCCGGTACCGATGATGAATCTGGACGAAGGCGGTTTTGTATCTCGCTTTTTGCGGCGGATGATTGGTTTGCCCTAATCTACTGGAAGGGGGGTTGGCCTTGCTGGAGTTTTTAAACCGCGTTTTCGGGCGGGAAGCCGGTGGGAGTAAAAATGTGGCCAAGGAGAGGTTACGCCTGGTGCTGGTGCACGACCGGGCCAGTGTTTCGCCCCAGCTCTTGCAAACCTTAAAGACGGAATTGATCAAGGTCATTGAAAAATACATGGATATTGACGAGGATGCACTGGAGATCAACCTGGACAGCAATGAAACCCAGGTGGCCCTGGTGGCCAGCATTCCGGTAAAGGGTATGAAACGCGTGACGAGGCACCTGGCGTCGGGTATTTAAGGGGCAACCGCATAATCACCACACCCTGACCCTGTGGTAATTTGGTATTACCCCGGGGCTTTTTTTGTCCCTGGAGGTGGTATATAATTAACAGGAAATCAACTAGAAGCGGTGATTTTCCTTGGTTAGTAAGCGGTTTGCACGCAGCCTTGATCATGTCCTCCTCCTGGCCGCCGGCATGGTGGTTCTCTTTAGTTTAGTGGCCATCGGCAGCGCCACCCTGGAATTTACCGATGAATCATTCAGCCGGTTAAAGAATCTTTTTTTTGTCGTAAAACTCCTGCATCTGGACTATGCCTACGTTGTCAGACAGCTGGCCTGGATTTTTATCGGTTTGTGGGTCATGGCGGCAATCATGTATATACCTTACGAAGATCTTTGCAAACACGCCCGGGAGCTGTATATACTCAACCTGGTCATGCTAATTGCGGTAATCTTTTTGGGACGGGAAGCTCTGGGTGCGCAGCGCTGGATTTATATCGGCCCTTTTAATTTTCAGCCTTCCGAGTTTTCCAAGCTGATCATGATCATCACCTTCGCCAGTTTCCTGTCCGCCCGGGAAGGCCGCTTGAACCGCCTGCGGGATCTCCTGCCCTGTTTTGTGTACGTGGGGATACCCACCCTTTTGATCTTAAAGCAACCGGACCTGGGTACTTCCCTGGTGTTTGTGGCCATCATGTTCGGCATGCTCTTTTTGGCCGGGGCCAGGCCGGGGTTGCTCCTGGCCCTGATCGGCGCCGGCCTGGCCCTGATGGTCGGCCTGTTTGTCCTGCATATGTACCTGCATAACGCCGACATTGGCCTGGAAAAACAGTTGCTGGCCCTGGAACAGCAGAAAAAGGCGGCCGTTTCCGAAACGGCCAGGCAGGAGCTGCAAAGAAAATATCAACAGGTGGAGAGGGATTACCGGGAAGCCCACCGCCGGCATGAGTCCTTCCACCGGCATATCCTCAAAGAATACCAGGTGACCCGGCTGACCGTTTTTCTGGATCCCCAGAGCGATTTGCTGGGGGCGGGCTACCACGTGTGGCAGTCGCTCATTGCCATTGGCTCCGGAGGGTTCCTGGGCAAGGGGTTGCTGGGCGGTACCCAGAGTCACCTCACCTTTCTGCCCATCCGCCATACCGACTTTATTTTCTCGGTTGTAGGCGAGGAGTTCGGGTTTATGGGAGCGGTGGTGCTCCTGGGCCTGTACCTGGTCCTCTTATACCGGGGATTAAAAATTGCTTCCCAGGCCAGAGATCTGCAGGGGGTGCTGCTGGCCGGCGGAGTGGTTTGTATGTTTGCCTTTCACATCTTTGTCAATATCGGCATGACGGCCGGGATCATGCCGGTGACGGGTATCCCGTTGCCCCTTTTCAGTTACGGCGGCAGCAACATGATCATGAACCTGGCGGCGCTGGGGCTTTTGCTGAACGTTTACATGAGGCGCAAGAAAATCCTGTTTTAGGGTGGCATCCTGATCGCCGTCCTGATGCTCCAGGATACGGTAAATTTTGTGCTCCACCTCCGGGTGGACCAGAAGGATGTCGCGGTAAATTAAGACCGGGGCTTGTCATATTTGTCCCCCCTGTCCAATATAATTTTTCCAGCAGGGGGGATGAAATCTTGCTTTGGAGCAGGCGTAAAAGAAAATACCCCATCTCTGAATATCCACGCGCCGAAGACTGGCCGTACCGGTACCCCCCTTCCAGGGGTAGCCGGGGTAACAACTGGTTCTGGCGGGGCATGGCGGCTGTGGTTATCTTTGCTATTCTGCTCCTGGCCCGGGAACTTCCCTATCCTGGGGGGGAACAGGTGCGGGAAGGCCTGCGCTACCTTTTGACCACCGAGTGGAACTACCAGCCCGTGGTACAAAAGGTTGTGCAGTTGGCCCTGCAAATGATCAACGTGGATCAGCCCTTTCCCGAAGATATACCCCCGGGCACCCGCCAGACCCTGGGTCCTGCCGGTGAAGATGGACGTTTCCAGATCCCCGTGTCGGGCAAGGTGGTGCGGGGTTTCGGGTGGTCGCGGGACCCCCTGGATGACCTGGAGCGTTTCCATGCAGGTATTGATATTGCCGCGCCGGTGGGTACGCCCGTGAAAGCGGCCCGGGAGGGCCGGGTGGCCAGGGTGGGAGAGGATCCTTCCCTGGGCCGGTTTGTGCTCCTGGAGCACGGGGAGGGGGATTATACTTTATACGCTGGGTTGAGTGGGATCGCCGTGACCTCCGGGCAGCAGGTGGCCGCGGGGCAAAAACTGGCTGAAGTGGGGGACAGGGGCGATGTGGCCGGCGGCGGTTTGCATTTTGAAGTACGGGAAAAGGGAAGGTTGATCGATCCCCTGGTCAAGTTGCAGTTTTGAGGTGGTTTCCATGCGCCTGGGGCGAATCATGGGGGTGGATTTATACCTGAATGCCTTTTTCCTGGCCCTTCTGGGCCTCTTCCTTGTGGCCGGCATCCTGGGCAAGGGGCTGGTGGCCTTTGCCGTAGTGCTGGTTCATGAGCTTGCCCATGTAGCCTGCGCCCGGTACCTGGGCGTGCCGGTGAACGAAGTGGAACTGTTGCCCTTCGGCGGGGTCACCCGCATGGGCAGCGAACTGGTTCTGGATCCCGTCAAAGAAGTTTATGTGGCCGCGGCCGGGCCGTTGTGCAATGTGGTTATGGTCCTTCTGGGCCTGGCCATGAAGAACTACGGTTTATGGCATGACGAACTGGGGCCTTTTTTTCTCCAGTGCAACCTGCTCATTGCCGCCTTCAATCTCCTGCCCGCCCTGCCCCTTGATGGCGGCCGGGTTTACCGTGCCGGCCTGGCCGGCAGGATGAGCATAAAGGAGGCCACCTACCGGGCGGCCACCCTGGGGCAGGTCTTTGCCGTGGCCGTGGTGCTGCTGGGCTCCCTGGGGTTGTTGTTTGGTTTTACGGGTTTAGATATTCTGTTCACGGGGCTCTTTTTGTTTTTTGCCGCCACCCGGGAGCGGGGCATGGCCCCCTACCTCTTTATGGGTCAACTGGCTGGTAAAAAGGGCGAGATCCTGAGGGCCGGGGTGCTTCCCGTGCAATCGCTGATTGCCCTGGAAGACGTCCCCCTGGGCAAGATTGTCAAACCCTTTTTACCCCAGAAGTTTCACCTGGTGCTGGTTCTTGACCGCCAGTGGCAGTATAAAGGGTTTCTTACCGAAACCCAGATTATTGACGGCCTGTTGAACCACGGGGTGGACCTGCCCGTGGGCCGCCTGCCTTTGCAGCCGCTTTAGTATTTACAACTTTTGGTTAAACAGGTAAAATGATTTTAAGGCGTACCTTCCCGGGCAATAATACAAGTAGGAGGATCTTATGTTCGAGCTGGAACAGGTGTTACACCGGGTTCAAAAACCGGCCCGCTATGTGGGCGGGGAATGGAATGCCGTTTATAAGGATTGGGACAAAACTGCCGTAAAGGTGGCCTTTGCCTTTCCCGACGTTTACGAGGTGGGCATGTCCCACCTGGGCCTGCAGATCCTTTATCATGTGGTGAACAGCCGGGAGGATGCGCTCATGGAGCGTACCTTCGCCCCGTGGGTGGATATGGAGAGTCAAATGCGCCGCCGGGGACTACCCCTTTTTACCCTGGAGTCGCACCGGCCGGTAGCGGACTTCGACATCCTGGCCTTTACCCTGCAATATGAAATGACTTTTACCAATATCTTAAATATGCTGGATCTTGCGGGTATCCCTTTGCGCAGCGACCGGCGGGGTCCGGAACATCCCCTGGTGATTGCCGGGGGGCCATGTGCCTTTAATCCCGAGCCCCTGGCCAGTTTTATTGACCTTTTTGTCATTGGTGAGGGGGAGGAAGTTTTTCACGAACTGCTGGACCTGTACCTGGAGGTGGGCGGGCACCGGGCCGGCCGCCGGCATTTTTTGCGCCGGGCGGCGGAAATACCCGGCATTTACGTTCCTTCCCTGTACCGGGTGGAGTATCATCCCGACGGAACAATTTCCGCCATAGAGCCCATTGCCGGCGGCGTGCCGCCAAAGGTAACCAAACGGGTCGTCCGCAACTTTGACCGGGTTTCCTTTCCTGTAAAACCGCTGGTTCCTTACCTGGGTGTGGTCCATGACCGGGGTATGCTGGAGGTGCAGAGAGGGTGTACCCGGGGTTGTCGCTTTTGCCAGGCCGGGGTAATTTACCGGCCCGTACGGGAAAAAAGCCCGACCACCCTGCTGCGCCAGGCTGAGGAAATTGTGAAACACACGGGCTACGACGAGATCTCCCTGGTATCCTTGAGTACCGCCGATTACTCCCGTGTTCAAGAAGTGGTTCGCTCCATGCTGGATCGATTCGGGGACATGGGAGTGAGCGTATCCCTGCCCTCCTTAAGGGTGGATGCCTTTTCCGTAGCCCTGGCCCGGGAAGTACAGCGGGTACGCCGGGCCAGTCTTACCTTCGCCCCCGAGGCCGGTACCCAGCGCCTGCGGGATGTGATCAATAAGGGCGTGACAGAAGAAGACCTCATGGAGGCGGTTTCGGCCGCCTTTGCTGCCGGCTGGCAGGCCATCAAGCTTTACTTCATGATCGGCTTGCCTGCGGAAACCGAAGAGGACCTGCGGGGCATCGCCGAACTGGCCCGGCGGGTGCTGGCCCGGGGAAGGGAACTGGGTGTACCCAGGAACAGGCTCAGGGTTACGGTCAGTGCCTCTTCCTTTGTGCCCAAGTCCCATACGCCCTTCCAGTGGGAGCCCCAGGTGGAAATGGAGGAGCTGTACCGCCGGCAAGCGCTTTTGCGGGGATTGTTAAAGGAAAAGGGGCTGGTTTTCCACTGGCATGAGGTCGAAACCAGCTTTTTGGAGGCCGTTCTGGCCCGGGGAGACCGGCGCCTGGACCGGGTGCTGGAAGAGGCCTGGCGGCTGGGCTGCCGTTTTGACGGCTGGTCCGAGTGTTTTGACTTTGGCAGGTGGCAGGAAGCATTTCGTGTCGCCGGTTTGGACCCTGCCTGGTATGCCTACCGGCGTTATAAATACGACGACCTTTTGCCCTGGGATCACATTGATGCCGGTGTGAGCAGGAAGTACCTGGTCCTGGAACACAAGAGGGCCATGGAGGGGAAGGCTACGCCCGACTGCCGTACCGGCAAGTGCCCCGGCTGCGGTCTCTGTCCTACCCTGGAGATCGAACCGGAAGTGCTGGACCGGGCAGGGGGCGTATCCGGATAATGTCTCATTACGTTTTCAGCGTCACTGCCGTTTTGCACGGAAGCGACCCAGCACTCACCGTAACCGGGTTCTCTGATAGCAATACTGCTAACCATGTGCGGCTTTAGTCCCTGCGCAGGTACCCAGCACTCACAGCAACCGGGTTCTCTAATAGTAACTGCTAACCATGTGCGGCTTTAGTCCCTGCGCAGGTACCTGGATCCGGTGAGTGCTGGGTGAGTGCTGGGTGAGTGGTGGGTGAGTGGTGGGTGAGTGGTGGGGAACGGAGCGAGCGCGTGCAAACGGCAGGCAAGTTTCGCGCAGTAATAAATACAGGAGGTACCCATTTTGCCCCGTTACCGGATTGAGTTTAGCAAAGAAGGCCCGGCCCGTTTCATCTCCCACCTGGACCTGGTGCGCACCCTTGAACGGGCCATGCGCCGGGCCGGGCTGCCCCTGGCCTTCTCCCAGGGGTTTAACCCTCACCCCCGCTTCAGCCTGGGGGCGCCTTTACCTGTGGGGGTAAAGGGAGAAAAGGAGTATTTAGACCTGGAACTGGTGGCTGCGCTCCCGGTGGATGAAATGCTTAAACGCTTAAACGATCAGCTTCCCCGGGGACTTAAGGTGACCAGGGTATGGCGCATTCCCGATGACGCGCCGGCACTGATGGCCACCCTTGAAAAAGCCACCTACCGGGTGGACGTATCCCTGGCGCGGGAAATTACGCAGGAAGACCTGCAGAGGAGCATTAACGGGCTGCTTGAGACCCCGGAAGTCATCATTACCCGCCGGGCCGGGGAGAACAAGGAAAAGGTCCTGGATATCCGCCCGGGCATTTATGCCCTGTCCGGCCGGCTGGAAGATGACCGTGCCAGGCTGGAGATGAGCCTTGCCGTGGGTAACCGTGGAACCGTGCGCCCGGAAGAAGTGGTGCTGGTGCTGGCGGAGCGGTTCGGGCTTCCGGTTAAAGATGAGCAGCCCGATGTAATCCGGACGGGCCTATACCCGGCGGAACCAGAAAAATCCTATAGAGGTTAAATTTGAAAGAAGGTTTTGGTTTTGTTTAAGGAAATTGTGATTAATGCGGGAGAAGAGGAAACCCGGGTAGCGGTGCTGGAGGACCGGGTGCTGGTGGAAATGTATATTGAACGTTCCTTCCAGCAGCGGCTGGTGGGCAATATCTTCCGCGGCCGGGTGGAAAATGTTCTGCCCGGTATGCAGGCAGCCTTTGTAGACATCGGTTTGGAAAAAAACGCCTTTTTATATGTGGAGGACGCCCTGCCTCCCCGTGGAGGCAACGGTTTCCATCATCACGGACTGGGGACCAGCATTACCGATATATTAAAAAAGGGCCAGGATGTTATTGTCCAGATTGTCAAGGAACCAATTGGTACAAAGGGGCCGCGGGTGACCACCCACGTTACCCTCCCCGGGCGTTATGTGGTTTTAATGCCCACCACGGATTACATCGGCATTTCCCGGCGCATTGAACAGGAGCGGGAACGGGAAAGGTTAAAAGAGCTGGCCGCCCGCTTGAAACCTGAAGGCATGGGTTTAATCGTGCGCACGGTGGCCGAGGGGGTTGAAGAGGAAGAATTTGCCCAGGATGTACATATGCTTACCAGGCTCTGGCGCAAGATCCTCCACCGGGCCGGCCAGGGGCCGGTGCCCAACCTGATCCACCGGGATCTAGAACTGATCCAGCGCATCCTGCGGGACGTTTTTACCGAAGATGTGGACCGCCTGACGGTGGATTCCCGTTCCGAGTATGAAAAAATCATGGAGCTTCTGGACATCACTTCGCCAAAGCTGAAATACAAGGTGTTTTTAGAAGAAAGGGAGAATATCTTCCAGGATTACGGCATTGAACAGGAAATTGAACGGGCGCTTAAACGTAAGGTCTGGCTCAAGTGCGGCGGTTACCTGGTGATCGACCAGGCCGAGGCTCTCACCGTGATAGATGTTAATACGGGCAAGTATGTGGGCAGCACCAACCTGGAAGACACGGTGCTGAAAACCAACCTGGATGCGGCAGTGGAAATAGCCCGCCAACTGCGCCTGCGCAATATAGGCGGGATCATCATTATCGACTTTATCGACATGCAGCAGGAAGGGCACCGGCGGCAGGTTTTAAAAGTCCTGGAAGAAGAAATCAAAAAGGACAAAACCAGAACCAACATCCTGGGCATCACCCAGCTGGGGCTGGTGGAAATGACCAGAAAGAAGGTCCGTCCCAGCCTGTCCGAGGTTTTGCAGCGCCCCTGCCCTTATTGTGAGGGGCGGGGTAAAGTGCTCTCGGAGGAAACGGTGGGCATTCATTTCAAGAGCCGCATCATTGAACTGGCCCGGCGTACCAGCGCCGATACCATTCTGGTGGAGGCCCACCCCCTGGTGGCTGCCCGGCTAATTGGCAGCGGGGGTGTTAACCTGCGGGAGCTGGAGCAGAAAACGGGTAAAAACCTTTACATCCGCGGTTCCCAGGGGCAGCATATCGAATCGGTAAGCATCCGACCGCTCTATAATAAAGAGGAAGTCATTGCCCACACTTTGCCGGTCAAGCCCGGCCAGGTGCTGGAGGTGAAGGTAGAAGAACCCCATATTTCCAACACCAATGACGGGATTGCCCGCATTGACGGTTTTATCCTGGACATCGAAGGGGCCGGTTCCCTGGTGGGCGAAACGGTGCCTGTGGAGGTAAGCAAGGTCTACCGCACCTACGCCCGGGCCCGGCTGGTGAAGTAATTCCCGTGTTGCTTGACAAAACTACCGGTTGTGTTAAAATGTTATACCGTAGGCAGTTTTCGCGCTGCCGCAACCGCACGGAAGGGGTTTTATATAAAAGGGTAAAAGCCCTACCTGCTTTCGGCGAGACCTGAAAAAGGGGAGGTTTTATCCTTGTACGCCATAATTGCCACAGGCGGCAAGCAGTACCGCGTGCGTGAAGGGGACACCCTTCTGGTAGAAAAGCTGGCGGTGGAACCCGGTGAAGTGGTGGAAATCGACCAGGTGCTGGCCGTGGAAAAGGACGGGGAGCTCCGCGTGGGCAACCCGGTGGTGGAAGGAGCCAGGGTAATCTTAAAAGCCGTGCGCCACGGCCGGGGTCCCAAGATTATCGTCTTTAAGTATAAGCCCAAGAAAAACTACCGCCGTAAAAAAGGACACAGGCAGCCTTTTACCGAGGTTATCGTTGAAAAAATCGAAGCCTAGAGAAGAGGCCGTACTTTTCGGGCCGGCCTTAGCAGGAGGTGAAAATTTATGGCGCATAAAAAAGGTGTAGGCAGCTCGCGTAACGGCCGGGATTCCAATCCCAAGTTTCTCGGCGTAAAACGTCAGGACGGTCAGTTTGTCACTGCCGGAAGCATTCTGGTACGGCAGCGGGGAACCCGTATTCACCCGGGGCGTAATGTAGGTAAAGGCGGCGACGATACCCTGTTTGCCCTGGTGGACGGTGTGGTTTCCTTCCACCGCAAAGGGCGCGATAAAAAGCAGGTTAGCGTGATTCCGGTCGCAGCATTGCAAGCTTAGGAGAATTGACACGGGCCAGCTCTGGGCTGGCCTTCATTTTTCTTGCCGGACTTTTTTTACCGGCAGGGATTCCCTTTTTCTGTATAGAAAAAGTTAATCTGTCGAGTATAATGCTGGAGGAAGGTTTGCATGGAGCTAAAATCCCTGCTGGAGTTTATCCGCATGCAAAGGCACGACTTTCTCAACCACTTACAGGTAATCTCCGGGTTTATTCAAATGAATAGGGGGGAAAAGGCGCGGGAATACCTCCTGGAAGTGGCCCGGGAACTGGAGCGCCTGGCGAAAATCATCCATTTGCAGGTGCCCGAGGCCACCGCGGCATTTCTGGCGGCTCTCGCTCAAGGTACCGATTTACAGGTTGAAGTAGACTACGACATTCAATGCAATCTGGCTGATTGCTCCGTTGCCGGGGAACAGGTGGGTGCCGCCCTGGAAACGGCCTTTTACCAGGCCATATCCTGCCTGTCGTCGCCAGAGGTTGTAAACCGCCGCCTGGAGATCAGCCTGCAGGAGTCAAAAGGGTGTTACACCTGCCGTTTGGTTTTCCCGGCGGTGGTCTCCTGCGAACCGCTCAAGGAGAAAATACCCGCCGTCAACAGAATTCTGGCCGGTCATGGTGGCCGGGCAGAGGTAAGGGAGGTTCAGAAGGACGGCGAAAGTACCCTTGAAATTTTGCTTGTTTTTCCCCGCCGGGAGTCCTGAACCATTTCAATGGGGTACATAATAACCAAAGGTGAAAAGAGTATGTTTTTTGATACTGCAAAGATTTTTGTCAGGGGAGGAGACGGCGGAAACGGGTGCGTGGCCTTTCGCCGGGAAAAGTACGTTCCCGAGGGCGGTCCGGCGGGGGGTGACGGTGGCCGGGGCGGGAATGTGATCCTGAAAGTGGACCCGGGCCTGCGCACCCTGGTGGATTTCCGCTACCAGCGTCATTACAAGGCCGGACGGGGCCAGCACGGCATGGGTAAGAATATGCACGGCAGGCAGGGAGAGGACCTGATCCTCAGGGTCCCCCCGGGTACCGTGGTGCGGGATGCCGCTACCGGGGAAGTGATTGCCGACCTGGTATACCCGGGGCAGGAAGTGGTGGCAGCCCGGGGGGGACGGGGAGGACGGGGGAACACCCGTTTCGTCAGTGCGGTGAACAGGGCTCCCCGCATGGCCGAAAAAGGCGAGCCGGGAGAGGAACGCTGGTTGGAACTGGAACTCAAGCTGCTGGCCGATGTGGGCCTGGTGGGCTTTCCCAACGCCGGCAAATCCACCCTGATTGCCCGGGTGTCGGCCGCCCGCCCCAAAATTGCCGACTACCCCTTCACCACCCTGGTGCCCAATCTGGGCGTGGTACGGGTGGACGAGGGGCGCAGTTTTGTCATGGCCGACATACCCGGCCTCATTGAAGGGGCCCACGCCGGTGCCGGGTTAGGTCACCACTTTCTGCGCCATACGGAACGGACGCGCCTTCTGGTGCACGTCCTGGATATTGCCGGGAGCGAGGGACGGGACCCCCTGAAAGATTTTGAAATCATCAACCGGGAGCTGGCCCTCTATGACCCGGCCCTGGCGATGCGCCCCATGGTGGTGGCCGCAAATAAAATGGATTTACCTGGGGCCACGGAAAACCTGGACCGTTTGCGCGGGGCCCTGGGTGACAGGTACGAAATTTTCCCCATCAGTGCCTTGAACGGGGAAGGCACAGCTCCCCTGATTTATCGCCTGGCTGATTTGCTGGACCGGCTCCCGGTCCCGGAGCAGGTGGTTGAGGAAAGGGTGCGTATAACCAGGGTGGAGGAACCCCGGTTTACCGTATCCCGCCGGAATGGAGTGTTTGTAGTAGAAGGACGGGAGATCGAGCGCCACGTGGCCATGACCGACCTGGAAAACGAAGAGGCGGTGGAAAGACTGCAGCGGATCATTTCCCGGATGGGCTTGGAAGATGCCTTGAGGGAAGCGGGCATCCGGGAGGGGGACACGGTGCGCATCGGGAAATTTGAGTTTACTTACATGGAATGAAAGAAGGCCTTCTCCACTCAAGGGAAGGCCTTTCTCTCTTAACCTAAAAAGGTATAAAAATCAGGTTAATCGGCAGGTAGGATGCCGCCGGGGGCATGAAGCGCAGGGTTTTCCGCTGGCCGGGTTCGATGATGCCCACCAGCGCCCCCTGGCCGGGTGGGTTCAGCACGCCCCGGCTAGGCAGGTAGAAGGGCTGGCCATCCCAGGTGGCTGCGCCGGCAAAAGGCCCGCCCCGGGGTGAGAAAAGCACGCCCATGCGGTACTTCGACTCAATGGCTATTTCGTAGGATACACCGTAATTGCCCTTGTTGTACCCCAGCAAGTTGGTGGCCCCGTCCCTGCCGTAAAGGAAGGAGTCACCTCCGCCGTCGGCAATAATCAGCCGGGCCGGTTTGTTTTCATCCAGGTGTACCGACAGGAACCGGTTGGCCCGGGGAAAAGTGCCCCGGATGTGCTTGCCGTCCGGTGGAAGCGTGGACAGATCACTGTATGCGGTTATGGGATCCCGGTTTTCCGTGGCCACCACGGAAAAGAGTACCTCCCGGTCGGTATGTATATCAAAGATGCCGTGTACGCACAGTCCCGGGGGAATGGGCTTCTGCTCTTCATTTAAGATTCTCGTTTCCCCCGGCCTAAGGTAAATGGTGCGGGCCTGTTCCGCTCCTGCTGCCAGGTAGCGGTGGGTTGCCGCCCGACCCGCAGCCATGGGGTCCCCGGGGCCGGCAAGGGCCTTCTTCCTGATGGTGACCGTGGCCGTGTCAAGCCCCTGGTTGGTGACCAGGAGATAAACGTGCTGTTTGACGGTGCTCCCGTTAATGTGGTGGTAGTAAAGCCGGGCCGTTCCATGCAGGGTGTCGGTGTACAGGATGCCTTCCCGGGTGACCACCTCCGGGCTGTTGCTGACCATTAACATGTCCCGGCTCATGGTGGTGGCGGGCTCTACCGCAGGCAGTTGCGGTACATCGACCGCCGACAAGTCCAGGGGTTCTCCCGGCATGGGGTGGTGCAGGTTATAGGTTATCTCGTCCATGAGCACTTCCCCGGTGACAGTAATGGTTTTGCTGGCTGTTTCGCTCCACGCACCGCGGCTGTCCTTTACCTGCAGGGTGACGGTATATTCCCCCGGTTTGAAAAAGGCCCGCTGTTTGCCGGTCCATTTCACTTCCACCAGCCCGTCCCCATCGGGGTCATAACTTTCATCCCGGTAAATGACTGTCTCCCCCTGGGCCACGGTGGTCTTTTCGATCTCGAAGCGGGCCACCGGGGGCCGGTTTGGTGGGGGCGGTGGCGGGGGTAGGGTAATCCTGATTTCCCGGCTGGGAGCATCGTAGGAAACCTGGTATTTTAAGGTTTCGGCCACGAAACGCAGGGGTACCAGGGTAGTGCCGCCGCTGATGGTGGGTGCGCAGGGCAGTTGCCGGATCCGGCCTTCAACCACTGCCTCTTTGCTTTCCGGTTTGAGATGGATCTGGCGCTCCTGTTCTTTAACGGTTATCTCCCGGGACCGGCTGTCCCAGTGTACTTCCATACCCAGCGTTTCCACCAGAAAGCGCAAAGGCACCAGGGCGACCCCGTCATTAATTGCCGGTGCCTTTGGTAGGGGGTAAACCGCCCCGTCAACTACTGCCTGGTTGGAGGACAGCTTCAGGACAACCGTGCCGGTGCCGGCAGCAGCCGGGGCCGTAAAAGAAAAGGCAAACAGGCAAAGGATCGGTAAAAAAACCGGGAACTTTCCATGGATAAATCCTTTCATCAACGGCACCTCTAACTACGGATTGATCAGTTCCAACGGCCATAATTTTTGCGACATCACCCGGCATTTAAACGGCCAATGGGTTCGGTCGCGATCATCCCGGCGCCTCACCTCCTTATAACATCTGGCGATTTTAAACTATAGCTCTAATTAATAGACGTCTCCGGCTGGCTTTTGGTTCCACAAAACCGGTAATTTTATGGCCCTGTCACGCAATAGTATCTTTTGGCACCGGTTATTGGTTTGTGGTATACTGTTGCCGGTGGTGATTTTCATGGCCGGGGAGAGGGATTTCCGCCATATCAAACGGGTTGTGGTCAAGGTGGGTTCCAGTTCCATTATCTATCCCACCGGGCGGCCCAACCTTTCCCGGATGGAACAACTGGTGCGACAACTGGCGGATTTACATAACCAGGGCAGGGAAGTGCTTCTGGTCACTTCGGGAGCCATAGGTATAGGACAGCACCGTTTGGGATACACCCGCCGTCCCAGGACCATTCCTGAAAAACAGGCCGCCGCGGCGGTGGGCCAGGGTATGCTCATGCATATGTATGAAAAGTTCTTTGCTGAATACGGAGTTGCCGTGGGACAAATCCTTCTAACCCGGGAGGATTTCAGCGACCGCAGGCGATTTTTAAACGCCCGCAACACCATGTATACCCTTTTGCGCCTGGGTGTGGTACCCGTTATCAATGAAAATGACACGGTGGCGGTGGAGGAAATAAAGCTGGGAGACAACGACAACCTGGCCGCCCTGGTGGCCACATTGGTAGATGCGGAACTGCTGGTTCTTTTGTCCGATATTGACGGCCTGTATGATGCCGATCCCCGCAAAAACAGCGGGGCCAGGCTAATTGCGGAAGTGAACGAAATCACGCCGGAGCTGGAAGCCCTTTCCGGAGGGGCGGGTACGTCCCTGGGCACCGGTGGCATTGTAACCAAGCTGCAGGCGGCACGCATTGCCATGCACTCGGGGATCATTACCGTACTGGCCAGTTCTTCCGAAAAGGACGTGGTAAGGCGGGTGGTGGCCGGTGAACTCCTGGGTACGGTTTTCTGGCCCTGCAGCCGGTTGGAAAACAAGAAGCGCTGGATTGCTTTTAGCTCCACGGTACACGGTCGCATCTATGTGGATGAAGGAGCGGCACGGGCGCTGGTGGAAAACGGGAAGAGCCTTTTGCCTTCTGGGATTATCCGGGTGGAAGGTTCTTTCGAGATGGGGAACACCGTGAGCATATGTGATACTACTGGTAAAGAAATTGCCCGGGGTATAGTGAACTACTCCTCTGCCGAAGTGGAACGCATCAAGGGTTTACAGACCAGAGAAATTGCCCGGGTATTGGGGCATAAGGACTACGATGAGGTGGTCCACCGCAATAACCTGGTGCTGGATATTTAAATTTGCCGTCATGGTATTAACAGGGGGTAGGGAAAGATGATCGAACAAATTGAGCAAGAGGTTAGGGAAAAAGCTCAAAAAGCCAGGGAGGCCGCCCGGCACCTGGCCTATCTTTCCACTGAGGTTAAGGACCGTGCTCTTTTGGCCATGGCCGACAGCCTGATCAGGAACCAGGAGCGCATTTTGGCGGCCAACGAAATTGATGTACGGGCTGGCCGGGAGAAAGGCTTATCCCGGGCACTCATCGACCGTTTGCTGCTCACTCCCGAGCGGATTGAGGATATGGCCGAAGGGTTGAGGGTCGTGGCCTCCCTGCCCGATCCGGTGGGGGAAGTCGAGTCCATGTGGTTGCGGCCCAACGGTCTGCAGGTGGGACGCATGCGGGTTCCCCTGGGGGTAGTGGGGATGATTTATGAGGCCCGGCCCAATGTTACTGTGGATGCTGCGGGCCTGTGTTTGAAAGCAGGTAACGCCGTAGTGCTGCGGGGTGGCTCTGAGGCCATCAATTCCAACCGCGCCATTGTGGCCGTCATTGCCGTAGCCGCCGAACGCTCAGGTATCCCCGCCGGAGCCATTGAGCTCATTGAGAATACCGATCGGGCGGCAGTGAATGTAATGCTCAAGCTGAACGGTCTTCTGGATGTCCTTATCCCCCGGGGCGGGGCGGGATTGATCCGGGCGGTGGTCGAGAATGCTACTGTACCGGTGATTGAAACGGGCGTGGGCAACTGCCACGTTTATGTGGACGAGGGTGCCGATCTGGAAATGGCCCGTTCCATCGTGATCAATGCCAAATGCCAGCGTCCCGGAGTTTGCAATGCCATGGAAACGCTGCTGGTTCACCAGGGGGTGGCCCGGGAGCTGCTGCCGGGGCTTCTGGAGGATTTAAAGGCGGCCGGGGTAGAGGTACGGGGATGCGAGAAGACGCGTGAGCTGGCGCCCTGGGTAGTACCGGCCACAGAGGAGGATTGGGCCACAGAGTACCTGGACCTGATCCTGGCCGTGAAGGTGGTGGAATCCATGGAGGAGGCCATGGAACATATCTACCGTTACGGTACCAGGCATTCCGAGGCCATCGTCACCCGGGATTATGCCAGGGCCCGGCGGTTCCTGCGGGAAGTGGATGCGGCGGCGGTATACGTAAACGCCTCCACCCGCTTTACCGACGGTTACCAGTACGGCTTTGGGGCGGAGATCGGTATTTCCACCCAGAAGCTCCATGCCCGGGGTCCCATGGGGTTGAAGGAGCTGACCACTTACAAGTATATTGTTTTTGGCGAGGGTCAAATCCGCAGTTGATGCGTTATTTTGGGATTGAAAAGTAAAGGACAGGCTTTAGACAAAAGGCCTGTCCTTTTTTTCGCATTAACTGCGTTTAGGCCCTGGCCTGCAGGGCCGCTATTACCTCCCCGGAGGTGATAAACCGGGCGAATTCATCGCAGGCCCGGGACTGGAACCTTGTCCGATTACGGATGATTTTAAACTCCCTGGTTATGTTTAGATCCTTCAGCCGTACCGGTCTGATGGTGCCCAGGGCCAGTTCTTTGCGGATGGTCCACTTGGAAAGGAAGGAAATGCCCAGGCCCGCTTCCACGGCCTGCTTAATGGCCTGGGTGCTGCCCATGACAATTATCCTGGCCGGCGTAACATCCATCTGGCGCAGGGCATTTTCCGCGGCCACACGGGTGCCGGAACCTTCCTCCCGCAGGATGACGGTGCAGGATTGCAGGTCTTCCGCCGCAGCGTGGGATTTAGCTGCCAGTGGATGTCCCGGGGACACGATGAGCACCATTTCATCGGTGAGAAAAGGTTCCACCTGCAGGTGGGCATGCTCTACCGGCCCCTCCACCAGTCCGATGTCAATGCTTCCTTCCAGGGTTTGTTCATAGACCATGGCCGTGTTGCCGATGGTCATGGCCAGCTCCACATCGGGATACTTCCGGGCAAAGGCGCCCAGCAGCCGGGGTAACACGTACTCCCCAATGGTCATGCTGGCTCCCACCGCAATCTTTCCCGTAACCAGTTCAATCAGGTCGGTTACCGCCCGTTCGGCCTCCTGGTGCAGTTTTAAAATTTTTTTGGCATAGGAATAGAGAATGGTGCCTGCCTGGGTCAATTCCACTTTCTTATTTGACCGGTCGAAGAGCCGTGCCCGGTAATGTTCTTCCAGGGCGTGGATGTGCTGGCTGATGGCCGGCTGGGTGAGGTTGAGTACCTCGGCGGCCCGGGAAAAATTCTTCTTTTCTGCCACTGTGACAAAAACTCGCAATTGGTGATCGAGCACTGTCTACACCCTCCAGTTGCGTATATTTGTAGGCACCTTTGGGGTCAGACTTTGAAAACGGGTGCAAAATGTCGGGGTTGCCGTGAGAAAAAATTGTGAATGTTTATCTGGCTCATAACCCTAACTAATTCTATACGCACCCGTCACTCGTGTCAACAAGGGGTTGCTTTTTATCACCAGGGCCATTAAAATGATGCTGAGGTTTTTGCTTATGGCACAGACGCTGAAAAGATTGGGCATCATGGGCGGCACCTTCGATCCCATCCACTACGGACACCTGGTTGCCGCCGAGGGAGCCCGGCATGCCTTTCAACTGGAAAAGGTTATTTTCATCCCTGCCGGCCGCCCCCCCCACAAAACGGGCCGGAAGATTTCCGACCCGCACCACCGCTGGATCATGACGGAACTGGCCGTGGCCAGTAATCCTTATTTCGACACCTCCAGCATCGAAGTGGAGCGGCCCGGGTATTCCTACACCATCGACACGGTGCGGGAAGTCCGGAATCTTTACCCCGGGGCGGAAATTTTTTTTATTACCGGTGCGGATGCGGTACTG
The DNA here is from genome assembly GCF_030813795.1 of Desulfofundulus luciae. Taxonomy (NCBI): domain Bacteria; kingdom Bacillati; phylum Bacillota; class Clostridia; order Eubacteriales; family Peptococcaceae; genus Desulfofundulus; species Desulfofundulus luciae. The sequence continues at coordinate 135,601 of NZ_JAUSUX010000003.1, forward strand.
GAGATATTGAACTGGAAAAACGTAAATGAATTGCTGGAAATGTGCTGGTTTATTGCCGCCACCCGGCCCGGCTACCCCCTGGGAAATTTAAAGCGCCGGCTGGCGGGGATAGATCCGGAGCACGTGAAGCGTATTATCCCCATGGAAGTGCCGGCCCTGGCCATTTCCTCCACGGAAATCAGGGCCCGCGTGCAGGAAGGGCGCCCCATCAAGTATCTCCTGCCCGAGCCGGTGGAGGCGTACATCCTGAACCGGGGGTTGTATAAGAGTTAAAGATGAAAATTAAGATGAAAAGCTAATAATATTCAGTAACTTTTCACATTAAAAATACCGGGCGGCGGTGCCCATCCGGGGCAACCGCCGCCTTTGCCCGTGTTTTACGGTAATATCTTTTGAAGTTAACCGGCCCTGGTTTGCGGCCTGGCTGCAAGGCCCGCCGCGGCCATCTTGCGGCGCACATAGGCGAGCTGCATTTGCAGGGGCAGCCCCATGGGGCAGTTATCTTCGCAGGCCATGAGGCCGACGCAGCCAAAGGTGCCCTCTTCCGTGCCCACCACTTCGAAGTATTCCTGCGGGCTGCGTTCGTCCCGGGGGTCGACCATAAACCGGGCCACCCGGTTTATGCCCGCCGCTCCGATGAAATCTTCCCGGATGTTGGCTGTGGCGCAGCCGGCAATGCAGCACCCGCATTCAATGCAGCGCTCCGCCTCATAAATTTTCAGGGCCGTTTCGTTGTCCATGCGCTCTTCCCGGGCCTGAGGATCGAATTCTCTGGTTGTATGGATCCAGGCCTCCGTCTTCAGGGACATGTGCCTGAACCAGGTGCCCGTGTCCACCGAGAGGTCCCCGATGAGCTTGAATACCGGCAGGGGGAAGAGGGTAATCCTGGGCGGCAGGTCTTTGGTCAGGGTCTTGCAGGCCAGGCGGGGCTTCCCGTTCACCAGCATGGCGCAGGAACCGCAGATGGCCGCCCGGCACACGAAGTCAAACATCAGGGATGGGTCCTGTTCCTCCCGGATTTTATTTAAGGCCACAAACAGGGTCATGCCAGGCATTTCCCCGAGCCTGTACTCCTGCATGTAGGGCTTTATTTCCGGCGTGTTGGGGTTGTAGCGAAAGATGCTGAAAGTCAGCAGGCGTTCAGCCATTGTTTCCCTCCTTGTCATGTGCGGTTTCCGGCTTAGCGGCATTTGCCGCCGACGATTCGCCGTAGCCCCGGTCTCCCGGCGGGAGTTCGGTGATTTTAACCGGTTCATATTTCAGGATCGGCAGTTCGGCGCCCGGCGGCCAGTAGGCCAGGGTGCGCTTGAGCCAGTTCGCGTCGTCCCGGTAGGGGTAGTCTTCCCGGGCGTGGCTGCCCCGGCTCTCGGTGCGGTTTAAAGCACCGTAGGCTATGCACAGGGCCAGGCGGATCATGCCGGGCAGCCTTAAGGCGGAGGCCAGTTCCGGGTTGGCATATTTCCCGCTGGACCTGAGCCCGAGCTTTAAGGAGCGCCGGTAAAGCTCCTGGAGTTTGTCCACAGCCTTTTGCAAATCGGGACCGTTGCGGAAGATGCCCACATATTCCATCAGGGTGTCTTCCATCTGCTTGCGGAGCTCGTAAACATTTTCGTTGCCCATTCGGCCGGAAATGAGATCGTTTATCCTGTTTTCCTGGCGTTTGACATGCTCATCCACCAGCTTAAGGGGGCAATCCAGGGCGGCTCCCAGGGTGTATTCGGCCACCTTCTTGCCCACCACCATGCCGGCGACAATGGTTTCGGCCAGGGAATTCCCCCCCAGGCGGTTGAAGCCGTGCAGGTCCCAGCAGGCGGCCTCCCCCACGGCAAACAGGCCCTTTAAACCGTAGGCATGCCCGTCGATATTGGTTCTGACTCCCCCCATGCTGTAGTGCTGGGTGGGACGTACGGGAATCAGGTCTCTGGCCGGGTCGATGCCGGCAAAGTTCTTACATATGTTGGCAATTTCTCGCAGGTTGGTATAAATATGTTTTCGTCCCAGGTGGCGGATATCCAGCCACAGGTGGGGGCCCCACTTGCTTTCCACGCCGTAACCCTTGCGGATATGCTGGATCATGCGCCTGGAGACCACGTCCCGGGAAGCCAGTTCCTTTTTCTTCGGCTCGTAATCGGGCATGAAGCGGTGCAGGTTTTTGTCCAGCAAGTACCCGCCGTCGCCCCGGGCGCCTTCCGTGATGAGTATCCCCACCGGCACCATCCCCGTGGGGTGAAACTGGACCGCCTCCATATTGCCCAGGGGCACCACGCCCGTTTCCAGGGCCAGGAACATGCCGCTGCCCTCGTTGATCACGGCGTTGGTGGAAACCCCGTACAGCCGGCCGTAGCCGCCCGTGGCAATGACCGTGGACCGGGCCAGGTAGGCGTGGAGCTGTCCGGTGCGCAGGCAGCGGGCCACCGCCCCGTAGCAGTTCTCGCCGTCGTGAATCAGGGCGATGGCCTCCATGCGGTCGTGGACGGTGATGCCCATTTTGATGACGATGCTGTCCATGGTGTACTGCAGGGTGTGTCCCGTGCCGTCGGAGGTATAGCAGGTGCGCCACTTGGCCGTACCCCCGAAATCCCGGGCCGTAATCAGTCCTTCGTATTCCTTTAAGTCCTCTATTTCCCGGCCGTCGGGGAGGGTTTTCCTGCCGGCTACAACCCGGTTCCAGGGCACTCCCCAGTAGGCCATCTGCCGTACGGCTATGGGGGCGGTGTTGGCAAAGAGGCGGGCCACATCCTGGTCGCAGCCCCAGTCGGAACCTTTCACTGTGTCTTCAAAGTGAATGTCCGGGTTGTCCCCGTAACCCATGGCGCAGTTTCCCAAAGAAGCCTGCATTCCCCCCTGGGCTGCGGTGCTGTGGGAGCGCCGGGGGGGAACCAGGCTTAAGATAATCACGCCCAGCCCGTAGGCTGCCGCTTCAATGGCCGTGCGTTCTCCGGCCAGGCCGGCACCGATGACTAATACATCCGTGGTGTGGGTTTGGTAGACGCTCATTGTGCACCTCCTAGCCGCATGAAGGCCCAAAGGGTGACCGCTCCCAGGGCCACGATGATTACCGTGATGGTTTTCAGTACCGCCCCGATGGTATGCCTGTTAATCCAGCCCCATTTCACGAACTGGCGGTATAAGCCGAAACCGGCGTGGTATTCGCCCACCAGGAGCAGGACGATATAAAACCAGAGGAAGGATTGTACCCGTTCGGCACTGGTAACGGCCCGAATGGGCCAGCCGGACAGGACCATCCAGACGTGAATGCCGGCCAGAACCAGAATGGCCATGCCGGTGATGGTTTGGAAGACCCATATCCAGGTGTCGGTGTGGCCCAGTGTTTTGCTGTGGCGCAGGATAATGCGCTGCTCGTGCCATTTGTTGGGGATTCGCCGCCCGGCCACCACCATATGCACCAGGGCCACGATGATAATAAAAGGAATGCCGATGTAGGAGAGGTAGTATTCGTCCAGGAGGATTGACAACCGGTCAAAGGTCCTGCCGCCGAGCAATATGGTGGCCACAAATAGCATGTGGGTCCACAGGAACCCCACCAGTAAAAGACCGCTGACCAGTTCGGCCAGATCCACCAGGAGATCGGCCCGGGGATTGCGGGTGAGCAGTTTTTCTTGCGTGGTCATGGGACTCTCCTTTCTTTGGTGATGATGTTTAACTTTTTGCCGCGGCGATGGATTATTTTCGCAATTTTTGTGCCAAATTTTAAGCCCGTTGCCTTTTCGGGCTGAAGGAGGCTGATGCGAACAAAGCAAGAAAAAACTTGACCTCTCAAGTATAATTTGTTCTTATAGTTTTTATAAGCAGTGACAGCTTCTAAAAATTATAAATTTAATATTTAGAAATGCCATTCTTTTTCGCAAGCGTATTCCTGAACAATAAAGGGCCATTGAGTAAGAAAATGGCATAGCTTTCGGGTTTATGGGCAGTATGAGGGAAAGATCTTTAGCAAATAATAAGCGCACACAGCTTAGACATGCTGCAGGAAAGAGGTGAAACAGGTGGTTCGCACCCTTTATGTGGGGAATTTGCCCTGGGCTACCAGGGCTGAGGATTTAGAAGAGGCTTTCTCCCGGTATGGTGAAATCATCAGCGCCCGGGTGATTACCGACCGCCAGACCGGGCGGTCAAGGGGATTTGGCTTTGTTGAGGTGGCCGATAAAGACGCCGATGCTATCATTGCCGCCTTGAACGGAACCGAATTCAACGGCCGGGTAATCACGGTTAATGAAGCCAGGCCCAGGGAAGAGCGTGCTTAAAAAGAAAAAACCTCCAGATCCTCCGGACCGGGAGGTTTTCTTTTTACCAGGCAGGAACTTTCCCCTTGAGGGCGAATATAATATACCCAAAAACTGTTAAGGAGGCATGCCTTTTGACCATTGATCCGCAGGCGCTGGTTAAGGTTGTCGTTGAGGCAGCGGAAGATAAAAAGGCCTTTGACACCACCGTACTAGATATCAGCCGGATATCGATCATAGCCGATTATTTTGTGATTTTAAGCGGTCGCTCAACCACCCATGTCCGGGCCGTTGCCGAGGAAATTATCAGGGTAGTGGATGAAAAGACCGGACTTGTTCCCCGGCAGGAAGGGATGCGGGAGGGGCGCTGGGTACTGCTGGACTACGGCGACGTGGTGGTCCATGTCTTCCATGAGTCTGAACGGCAATTTTATAACCTGGAACGTCTGTGGGGAGATGCCCGGGTAGTGGGTATGCCCGTAAATCTATAGTGTCCCCCTCATGACATGCTCCAAAAATTTTATGACCAAACTGTTGACAAACGGGCAGGTATGTCGTACAATTGTAGGTGTCCGTCGGTAAGGGCAAATGACTATGATGGGGAGCAGTAAGCAGCAGCGGTGTCTGCAGAGAGCCGCCGGAAGGTGCGAGGCGGTGAACCGGGTTGCTGAACTCGCCCCGGAGTTGCCCGGGGGAAAGTAAAGTACTCCGGGCCGGCGTGTGGCCGTTAAAGCACATCGAGAGGGTAAGTATGGGGCTGTGGCGCAGAGGGAGCGCGCTTCCTTGGCATGGAAGAGGCCGCGGGTTCGATTCCCGCCAGCTCCACCATTTACCAAGTAGGGTGGTACCGCGGGATAAACCTCCCGTCCCTAGAGGGGCGGGAGGTTTTCGTTTTATGTCCTCCCAGGAAGTTGCCCGGGGGAGGGATCCTGGTCTAATTTCCTTCCTTTATTATATTAATATTTTAAAAATTTACAAAGAGAAAGAGGAGGCCTTTAAATGGACCGGTTTGAACAGATCACTATTGGTGACCTGCTCGACAGGACGGCTGCCCTGTATCCAGATAACGAGGCCCTGGTTTATACCGACCGTGGTTTGCGCTATACATACCAGCAGTTTCGGGAACTGTGTGACCGGGTGGCCAGGGGATTGATGGCCCTGGGCATAAAACGGGGCGAGCACATTGCCCTGTGGGCCACCAACATACCCCAGTGGGTCGTCCTCCAGTTCGCCTCGGCTAAAATCGGCGCCGTGCTTGTCACGGTAAACACCAATTATAAAGTGCGCGAACTGGAGTACCTGTTGCGACAGTCCGATGCCACCACCCTCTTACTCATCAACGGAACAAAGGAATCCAATTACATAGAAATGCTCCACGAGCTCTGCCCGGAATTGAACCACTGCTTGCCCGGGCGGCTGAATGCCAAAAAATTCCCCATGCTGCGCAATGTGGTTTTTATCGGCGATGAGGAGCACCCGGGGATGTACACCTGGGAGCAGGTGCTGGGGATGGCTGAGGCCATTTCCGAACAGGAGCTGGCAGCCCGCCAGGCCTCCCTTGATCCCGATGACGTGATTAACATGCAGTATACCTCCGGGACCACCGGCTTCCCCAAGGGGGTCATGCTGACCCATAGAAATTTAGTCATGAATGCAAAAAGTGTAGCCGAGTGCCTGAATTTCAGCCCCCGGGACCGCCTGTGCATCCCGGTGCCCTTCTTCCACTGTTTTGGCTGTGTGCTGGGGACTTTGACCTGTGTGGTTTCGGGAGCCACCATGGTGCCCCTGGAGTCCTTCAATCCGGTGCGGGTTCTGGAAACAGTGGAGAAGGAAAGGTGCACCGCCCTGCACGGCGTGCCCACCATGTTCATCACCGAGCTGGAGGTGCTGGAAAAACAACCCTTCGACACGTCTTCCCTGCGCACCGGCATCATGGCCGGGGCTCCCTGCCCCATTGAAGTGATGAAAGCGGTGGTAAACCGCATGGGGATGAAGGAAATAGTCATTACCTACGGCCAGACCGAAGCTTCCCCGGGAATTACCATGACCAGGACCGACGACCCCCTGGAGATCAGGGTATCCACCGTGGGCCGGGCCTTACCGGGCGTGGAGGTAAAGGTGGTGGACCCGGCCACCGGGGAAGAAGTACCCCGGGGGTACCAGGGCGAGATTTGCGCCCGGGGATACAACGTCATGAAGGGTTATTATAAAATGCCGGAGGCTACGGCCAGCACCATCGACCGGGAAGGCTGGCTGCACACCGGCGACCTGGGGATTATGGATGAACAGGGCTACGTCCGTATTACGGGACGGATCAAGGATATGATCATCCGGGGCGGTGAAAACATCTACCCCCGGGAGATTGAGGAATTCCTGTATACCCACCCCAAGATCAAGGATGTGCAGGTGGTGGGGGTGCCCAGCAGCAAGTACGGTGAAGAGGTAATGGCCTTCATCCAGTTAAAAGAAGGGTGTACGGCCACGGCGGAAGAAATCAGGGAGTTTTGTAACGGCAAGATTGCCCGGTATAAAATACCGCAGTATATCCAGTTTGTATCGAGCTACCCCACCACGGCCAACGGCAAGGTGCAAAAGTTCAAGCTGCGGGAGCAGGCCATCCGTGAGTTGAATTTGTTCCAGGCGGCCCGGGTAGAAACAGCCTGAAGTTGCCTGTTGCCCCCGGGGTGGTGAAGACATCTGCTTGTCCACCACCCCGTTTTTCTCTTTTCCCCGGGGTGCCGGTTCTTGTCTTAAGCGTAACATTTATGATAAAATGACACTTATGATGAAATGCCGTCGAAACAATGGATAGCGGTTTACGGTATACGGCAAGGGGGATGCTCTGGTGAACGAACGCTACAACTTCAAGGAAATTGAAGCGAAGTGGCAGGCCCGCTGGGCCGCAGAAAATTTATATAAGACCCCGGATTTCTCAGACCGTCCAAAATACTATTGCCTGGAGATGTTTCCCTACCCTTCCGGCAAGCTCCACATGGGCCACGTAAGGAACTACTCCATTGGCGATGTGGTGGCCCGCTTTAAAACCATGCAGGGTTACCACGTCCTGCACCCCATGGGGTGGGACGCCTTCGGCCTGCCGGCGGAAAACGCGGCCATCAAGCACGGCAACGTCCATCCGGCCGACTGGACCATGGATAACATCAGGACCATGCGTGCCCAGCTCAAGCAGCTGGGTATCAGCTACGACTGGGACCGGGAAGTGGCCACCTGCCACCCCGGCTACTATAAATGGACCCAGTGGCTGTTCCTGCAGCTCTACCACAAAGGGCTGGCCTATAAGAAAAAGGCGGCGGTCAACTGGTGCCCCTCCTGCGCCACGGTGCTGGCCAACGAGCAGGTCAAGGAGGGTGCCTGCGAGCGCTGCAAGACTCCCGTGGAAAAGCGGGAACTGGAACAGTGGTTCTTTAAAATTACCGCCTACGCCGAGCGCCTTCTCAAGGATCTGGAGCTGCTGAAGGGCTGGCCGGAGAAGGTTAAAATCATGCAGGAAAACTGGATCGGCCGCAGCGAGGGGGCGGAAATCCGCTTTAAAGTGGCCGGTATGGATGAGGAGATTGTGGTCTTTACCACCCGCCCCGACACGGTGTTCGGGGTGACCTACATGGTGCTGGCTCCGGAACATCCCCTGGTGGAGAAGCTCGTTGAAGGCAAACCCCAGGCCGAAGCGGTGCGGGACTTCGTGCGGCGGGTGCGCAATTTAAACGAAATTGCCCGCACCGCCACCGACGTGGAAAAGGAAGGGCTGTTCACCGGAGCTTACTGCATCAACCCCTTGAACGGTGAACGGGTGCCCATACTGGTGGCCAATTACGTCCTTCTGGAGTACGGTACCGGGGCAGTAATGGGCGTGCCGGCCCACGACCAGCGGGACTTTGAATTTGCCCGCAAGTACAACCTGCCCATCCGGGTGGTCATCCAGCCGCCCGGGGAGGAACTGGATCCACAGACCATGACGGAGGCTTATGCCGGCGACGGGGTGATGGTAAACTCCGGCCAGTTCAACGGCCTGCCCAAAGACGAGGGGATCCGGGCGGTAATCGCCTACCTGGAGGAAAAGGGCCTGGGCCGGGGCCAGGTGAACTACCGCCTGCGGGACTGGCTGATTTCCCGGCAGCGTTACTGGGGCGCCCCCATTCCGATTATATATTGCGATAAGTGCGGCATCGTCCCCGTGCCGGAGGAGGACCTGCCGGTGCTTTTGCCCCGGGACGTGGAGTTTAAACCCACCGGACAATCGCCCCTGGCCGACTGCCCGGAGTTCGTCAACACCACCTGCCCCCGGTGCGGCGGGCCGGCCCGGCGGGAAACCGATACCATGGACACCTTCATGTGTTCCTCCTGGTACTACTACCGCTACACCAGTCCCCGGGAAGACAAGCATCCCTGGGACCGGGCCAGGGTGGATTACTGGCTGCCCGTGGACCAGTACATTGGCGGCGTGGAACACGCCATTTTGCACCTGCTGTATTCCCGCTTCTTCACCAAGGTACTCTACGACCTGGGGCTGGTGGGCATCCAGGAACCCTTTACCAACCTGTTAACCCAGGGCATGGTGTTGAAAGACGGCGCCAAGATGTCCAAGTCCAGGGGGAACGTGGTCAGCCCGGAGGAGATTGTGGCCAAATACGGGGCCGATACCGCCCGGCTTTTCATCCTCTTTGCCGCACCCCCCGAGCGGGATCTGGAATGGAGCGACCAGGGGGTTGAGGGCTGCTACCGGTTCCTCAACCGGGTCTGGCGCCTGGTTGCCTCCGTGGCCGGCGGGCTGCTGGAAGCACCGCCAAAACCGGCAGGTAAGCTGGTGGGGGTCAACCGGCAAATGCACCGCCTGACCCACCTGACCATTAAAAAGGTGACCGAGGATATCGGCAACCGGTTTAACTTCAACACCGCCGTCAGCGCCATCATGGAGCTGGTGAACGCCCTGTACCAGTACAAAGAGGTGCCGGAAACCGACCGGGACCCGGCGGTTTTGCGGGAAGGGATTGAGCACCTGCTCATTCTGCTGGCTCCCTTTGCCCCCCATATAACCGAGGAGCTGTGGGAGGCCACCGGCCACCGGGAGAGCATCCACAAGCAGCCCTGGCCCGCTTACGACCCCGAGGCCATTGTGGAAGACGAGATTACCATTGTGGTGCAGATCAACGGCCGGGTGCGGGAGCGGGTGCTGGTGCCGGCCGGCATCACCCCGGCTCAAATGCAGGAAGTAGTGCTGGCCCAGCCCCGGGTGCAGAAACTGGTGGAGGGCAAGCAAATAGTGAAGGTCATCCCCGTACCGGGGAAACTGGTGAACATCGTGGTGAAGTGACAAAGGGGCCGCTGGCATTTCGCCGGCGGCCCTTCTTATGGACTGTCGCCCGGCGCCCTCCCTGCCCTGTTACAACCTCCTGAATTCCTCCAGAAGCGCCGGGCGATTGGCATTTGTTTTGCGAATCCGGTCTATGTATAGCTTGAAATCTATATGGTAAATATTGGTACAGGTTCCCTGGTCGTTAACCGGTTGCCGGTAAACTTCAGATTTGATACCATACCGTTCTGGAGGCAGTCTTCACCGCGCTTGAAGACGGCCCGGGAGTCAGCCATCTTAGCTACATGTTCCCTCTTGAGCTGGGAAAACTTCATATGTTCCACCTCACTTTCACTCAAAGGAATTGCAGGGGGAATTTGCTTTGCTGGTTAAACAGGTGATGCTGGAAAATCCCCAGACTCTTTATCCATGGCAGACCCTGGCGGACGCCTGCGAGGTCTACCGGCGGCAGGGGGTGAACTGCGCCCCGGTTCTTGATGGGGACGGCAGGGTTATTGGCATCCTTACCGTTTTTCAGGTTCTCCAGGCCCTGCAGCGGGGGGCTTCCTTTGATACTTCTGTGGGGCAGGTAATGGAGCGGGACATTATGACCATAGACGAGGACATGCATTTTAACGAGGTAAGCAACCTGCCCATAGATCGCCTGGTCATTCTCAACCGGCAGGGCCGGCTGGCCGGGGTGCTGACCCGCATAGACCTGATCAACAAAGTGCACAGCGCCCTGGAGGCTACCGAGTATAAACTGGCGGTGATGCTCCAGTCGGTCCACAACGGCATCATTGCCGTGGACGCCCGGGGCGATGTTTGCCACTTCAACGCCGCTGCGGAAAAACTGACCGGCATCCCGGCCGTCAAGGTGCTGGGACGGCCTGCAGGACCTCTTTTGAAGCAACTGGGTCTTGGCCAGGTGAACCCCGGGGTAGACTCCTTCCTGGGGCGCTTTACGGTGGGGGACAGGGTGCTGATCATCCGCCAGAGCCCCATTCAAAAGGACGTGGACCAGGTGCAGGGTTTTGTGCTGGTGTTGCAGGATATCTCGGAGCTGGAGGATATATCCAGCCAGCTGGATTCGGTACGCAATTTGAACAAGGAGCTGGTCGGGGTTATCCAGTCCTGTTACGACGGCATTGTGGTAATCGACCGGCAGGGGAATATAGAGCGGGTTAACGCCAGCTACGGCCGGATCACCGGCATGGATTCACCGGAAGAGATCCAGGGGAAAAACGTGACCGAGCTGGCTTCGGGGCAGCATAAACACCTTCTACAAATCTACAATGAGATTATGTCCGGCAAGTCCCTGGTTAACATGGCGGTGCATACGGAGGATGGAGAGGAGCTCATTTTCTCCGGCAGTGCGGTGGCCGGAGAAGGGGGACAGGTGGGCCGGATTGTGGTTAACCTGCGGGATATAACCGAGCTCAACCGGTTTAAGGAGGAGGCCGCCCGGGCTTCGGCGGAGCTGAAGGAGTTGCGGGCCAGGCGGCTGGCCGACGGGGAAATAGTTGCCGAAAGTCCCCTGATGCGCCGGGCGGTGGAACAGGCCCTGCGGGTGGCCACCGTGGACTCTACGGTGCTCATCACCGGCCCTTCGGGGGTGGGTAAGGAGAAGCTTGCCAAGCTCATTCACCGCCACAGTTCCAGGGCGGACAAACCCTTCATCGAAATCAACTGCGGGGCCATTCCGGAATCCCTTCTGGAATCCGAGCTGTTCGGCTACGAAAAGGGGGCCTTCACCGGAGCCCAGCGGGAGGGAAAACTGGGCCTTTTGGAGATTGCCAGCGGGGGCACGGTGTTCCTGGACGAAATTGGGGACATGCCCTTAAACCTGCAGGTGAAGTTGCTGCGGGTGCTTCAAGAACAGATCATCTACCGGGTGGGGGGACGCAGGCCCATCAAGCTGGACATTCGTATAATCGCCGCCACCAATAAGGATTTAAAACGCCTCATTGCCGAGAAAAAGTTTCGGGAGGACCTGTACTACCGGCTGAATGTGGTGCCCATCAGCATCCCGCCCCTGAAAGAACGCCGGGAAGATATTCTGCCCCTGGTCACCCATTTTCTCAACCGCTTTAATGCCAGGCACGGCACCAAAAAGCGCCTGGGCATGGAGACCTGCCGCCTGCTGGAGGGTTATTCCTGGCCGGGCAACGTCAGGGAGCTGATCAACCTCATTGAACGCCTGGTGATCATGTGCGAGGAGGAGGTTATTGAGCCCCACCACCTGCCCGGCGAATTCGTGGAAGCCCTGGGCAGGGAGGGGTGGCGGCCCCAGATTTCGGAAATTGTGCCCCTGCAGGAGGCCAGGGAAGCCACGGAAAAAGAGTTAATCAGGATGGCCCTGGAAAAATACCACAGCCTGCGCCGGGCCGGGCAGGTTCTGGGAATTTCCCATTCCACCTTGTTGCGCAAGGCCCGTCAGTATGGCCTGGTGGTGCAGAACTGCACCGATGCGGTGCAAAATTGAACCATACTGTCATCCCGGCATTTTCCGGATGGGCACAAGTTACCTGGAGTAAACAGGTCCCTGGGCTGTTTTTTGCCGCCGTAATCAACAGGGCCTTTTTTCTTTGGCCCTTCGCACGGAGTTTGCGTACAAAAAAGTGCTGTGAAGGGACTTGAAAGTCTGCAAAACTATAAGCAAAACGAGGTGAGGGATATGCGTTACAAGGTTGTCGTGATCGGTGGAGGTCCCGGAGGTTATGTGGCGGCCATCCGGGCTGCCCAGCTGGGTGCCCGGGTGGCGCTGGTGGAAAAGGAGGAACTGGGGGGGACTTGCCTGAACCGGGGCTGCATTCCCACCAAGGTGCTGGCTGCGGCTGCCGAGATCCTGGCCGGCATAAAGAAGGCCGGCGAGTTTGGCATCTCCACCGGGGCGGTGGAGGTGGACATGGCCGCCCTGATAGAGCGGAAGCGCCAGGTTGTCAAGCGGCTTGCTTCCGGCATCCAGTTTCTGCTGCAAAAAAACAAGGTGGAGCTGGTACGCGGGACGGCCATGCTGACATCGCCGCGCACAGTTAAAGTAATCCTTCCCGGCGGGTCTGAACAGGAGCTGGAGGCAGAGAATATTGTCCTGGCCACCGGCTCCAGCCCGGCGCTCATCAAGAGCCTGGGGTATGACGGCCGGCAGGTGATTACCTCGGACGAGGTTTTGAACCTGGCGTCGGTTCCGGGCAGGTTGCTCATTATCGGCGGAGGTGTGGTGGGATGCGAATTTGCTTCCATATTTGCCGCGCTGGGCAGCACAGTTACCGTGGTGGAGATGATGCCCACCATCCTGCCCACCGTGGACAAGGAAGTATCCCGGTACGTTCAGGGGATTTTCAAACGGCAGGGGATTACCATCAAGACCGGGGCCACCATCAAGGCCGTTCGGAAGGATGCCGGTGGCGTGGTGGCCGAGCTGGAAAGTGGTGAGGAGATTGCCGCCGACCTGGTCCTCATCTCCGTGGGCCGTGTTTTAAATACCGGCGGATTGGGGTTGGCGGAAGTGGGCGTAACCCTGGGTGAACGGGGTGAGGTGCTGGTAAATGAGCGCATGGAAACCTCGGTTCCGGGCATCTACGCCGCCGGGGACATTACCGGTAAGATCCAGCTGGCCCATGTGGCTTCGGCCCAGGGGCTGGTGGCCGTGCACAACATCATGGGCCATTACAGGGCCATGAACTACCGGGTGGTGCCGTCCTGCATCTTTACCCGCCCCGAGGTGGGGGTGGTGGGTCTAACCGCCGAAGAGGCCCGGGCCCAGGGCTATGAGGTAAAAACGGCCAAGTTCCCCATGATGGCCTGCGGGAAGGCACAGGCCATGGGGGAAACCGAGGGTTTCGTCAAGGTGGTGGCCGATGCCCAGACCGACCGCATTCTTGGAGTACACATAGTGGGACCCCATGCCTCCGACCTGGTGGCCGAAGCAGCCCTGGCTCTGGAGATGGATATGACGGCCGCCCGGCTGGCACAGGTGATCCACGCCCATCCCACCCTGGCGGAGGCGGTTCTGGAGGCGGCGGAAGGTATCCACGGCTTGACCATTCACGCCTGATTCGTGTTTGCAGGAAAACACGGCTATATCGGTGGGGTACGGATTTGCACCAGTATGGTACAAAAGCAAACCAGCCTGTCCTTAACGGACAGGCCGGTGGTGGTGTATAAATGAACCAGTGTTGATGAGGCCGGGAGAATGCATCTGACCTTTGTCGCCTGGATGACACGGCTGGCTTTATATGATGGTGGCATGGCACGCTTTTTGCTGCCATAAGTAAAAGTAATAGCGCCGGCGCAAGGATATCCGCAACAAATCATGAAAGGAACGGGGGTAAAGTATGAACTCTTATGGCTACTGGATCCTGGGGCTGGCCGTGCTTTACACGGCGGTGCTTATAGTCCTGGGCAATATTGTCCGCCGCAGGGCCTCCTCCGCCGAGGGGTTCTGGGTGGGCGGCCGGTCTTTCAGGCCCTGGATGGTATTTGCGTGCATTACCGGCCTCTTCTCAGGTTCTACCTTCATTTCCGTTATGGAGCTGGCTTACCTTAAAGGAATATCCGCCGCATGGTATGGCGTGGCGGAAATGGTGCATGTGCTCATTATCGCAATTGTGCTTTTAGGGATATTCCGCCGGAAGTTGATGGTTACCATTTCCGGCCTGATTGGCGACCACTTCGGGCGGGTTGCCCTGGGGGTGGCGGGCCTGATTACCGCCTTCACCTTCCCTATGTGGTCGGTGGCCACCGCTCTCTCCTTTGCTTCGGCGGTTTCCGCCTTCACCAAGCTGCCCATTACGGTATCCGTGGTCATCAGCGCCCTGTTGCTGCTGATTTACCTTCAGGCCGGGGGTATGTGGTCGGTAGTCATGACCCAAACCGCCAACACCATTATGTTCGCCCTCATGTTTATTGTGGGCGCCATCGCCTTCTTCATCAAGCCGGGGATCAGCGGTTTGGCCCAGCTGGCGATGAGCAAACCCGAGATGTTTGACCCCACCGGGGTGGGTCTGCAGGTGATAATTGCCTGGTTCGCCACCTTCCTCATCAACGTGCTGCTGGCCCAGGCCGCCTTACAGATGGCCCTGTCCTGCCGCACGGTGGAAGAAGGGCGCAGAGGGTTACTCATGGCTTTTGCTGCCAACATCTTCTTCATTTTCTTCGGCGTTCTCTTCGGCCTGGCTGCCGCGGCGGTAGCTCCCGGCGGCGCCAGGGGAATGATCCAGGTGCCCCTGTACCTGGCGCAGGTGCTTCCCGCCCCCCTGGTGGGAGTGTTCTTCCTGGGCGTTTGGGCCTGCGCCCTGGGTTGGGGAGCGCCCTGCCAGTTTTCCGGTTCCACCAGCCTGGGCAGGGACTTCATGGGTGCGGTAAACCCCGGGCTTACCGACGAGCAAAAGGTTCGCTACACAAAGATTTCCCTGGTGCTTTTAACCGGCGTGATGATCCTGCTCAGCTTCCTGCGCAGCGACCAGGCCGCCTGGTGGAATGTGCTGGCCTGGACCCTGCGCAACGGGGCCACCTTTGCCCCGGTAGTGGCGGCCCTATTCTGGCCCCTGGCCACCCGGAGGGCGGCGGTTACCGCCATGCTCTGCGGTTTCCTGTCCGGCCTGGCCTGGTATTACCTGGGTGGCTGGCACCCCAGCAAATTCTACCTGAACATCCACCCGGTATTCGTGGGCATGTCGGCCAACATCCTGGGTATGGTTCTGGTAACCCTGGTGGAGCAGGCCGGAAAATGGCGCATAGGCGGTCCCAATCTGACAGCTTTGCGCCGGTCCCTGGCCCTGTTTTCCGGCACCGCTACCGTAGCGATCCTGCTTCTGATCCTGATCAACTTCGGCTGGCTGTATAAGATGGGGTTGTTTGGCCTGTCCTTCTTCCTGGTGGTCGTTGGTCTCTATGTTCTGATCATGTCCGTGGTTGTACCCAGGGAGGAATTGGTGGCCGGGATGGAGACGGATCCCGCCACGGCGTAGTTCCTTGGGGCTTGAAGGGAATATACCAGCATTATGGAAGGAGACATGGAATATGCCGGAAGTGACCGTAAAATGGGAAGGAAACATGAAGTTCGTAGGCGTGGACGAAGCCGGGCGGCAGGTGGCCATGGATGCCAGCCAGATTTACGGCGGCATGAATCAGGGCGTAAGGCCCATGGAATTATTGCTGATGGCCCTGGGCGGCTGTTCCGGAATTGAACTAGCGCACATTTTGAAAAAGATGCGGGTGCAGTTTGACAGCCTGATCATAGAAGTGGAAGGGGATCGGGCGGAAGATCACCCCAAGGTTTTCAAGACCATCCGCATTGTTTACAAGTTCACCGGATCCAACCTGCCGCCGGAAAAGGTGTCCCATGCTTTGAAGCTTACCGATGAAAAATACTGCTCCGTGTCCAATATGGTGGCAAAAGCGGCTGCCATATCCTATGCCTTCGAGTTAAACGGCATCAGGTATGAATATCCCGCCCGGGAAGTACAAGAAGTACAAAAGGGGGCCTAACATGTATCCACAGGAATTAAAGTATCACCGGGAGCACGCCTGGGTAAGGGTGGAAGGTGAAAATGCCCGCATTGGCGTGACACATTACGCCCAGGAACAGCTGGGGGACATTTTGTTCGCCGATCTGCCGCAAAAGGGCGACGAGATTGTTGCCGGGGAGCCTTTCGGCCGGCTGGAATCGGTAAAATCGGTTTCCGATGTCATTGCCCCGGTGAGCGGTACGGTGCTGGAGGTTAACGAGCGCGTGGTGGACCGTCCGGACCTGGTCAACCAGGACCCTTATGGCGAGGGATGGTTGATCCTGGTCCAGATGTCCAGCAGTGCGGAGATTGAACAGTTGCTGGACGCGGCAGAATATGCAAGAATAGTGCAGGAGGATTAGAAGGAAAGCCGGGGTGATGTTTCGTGACCGGGGGCGGCAGTCTTCCCCTGGAGCGTTTGCTGGAAGAGGCCTGGCAGGTGCGCCGCCGGAACTTTGCCCACCGGGTGGAGTTCGTGCGGCCCACCGCCACCCGGCCGGTGAGTGTTACCGGCACCGCCTGTGCCCTGAATTGCGCCCATTGCGGGGGCCACTTTTTACAGGGGATGCTGCCTCTCCCCCGGCTCATGGAGCGCTGGCAAAAGGGCGAAGAGCTGCCCTGGAGCAGTTTGCTCATTTCGGGTGGCTGCGATCCTGTAGGAGCGGTGCCCCTGGCCCGCCACCTGGACCAGCTGCGGGAACTGGCGGCCCGCTTTAAACTGAACCTGCACCCGGGCCTGGTGGACGGGGAAACGGCCCGGTTCATCGGCCAGGTGGCCAGCGCGGTTTCCTTCGATTTAATCCTGGACGAGGATACCATTGCAGAGGTCCTGGGGCTCCCCTGCGGCCCCCGGGACTACCTGCGGGTCTACTGCCACCTCAGGCGTTATAACCGGGTTTTCCCCCACCTGGTGGTGGGGTTAAGGGGCGGCCGGCTCTCCGGGGAGTACCGGGTGCTGGAAGCACTGGGTGAGCTGGGGGCGGAGGCCCTGGTAGTGATTGTGTTTTTCCCGGTGCCAGGCACCGCCTACGGGGGATGTCAACCACCCGCCCTGGAGGAGGTGGCGCGCCTTCTGGCCACCGCCCGGCTCATGCTCTCCCGGATGCCCATATACGTGGGATGCATGCGCCCGGCGGGGAGCTACCGGGCCCGGCTGGATGCCCTGGCGGTGAAGGCGGGGGTGAACCGGCTGGTGCTGCCCGCCCCGCCGGCCCGGGAACTGGCCCGGGAACTGGGCCTGGAGGTGGCCTGGCGCCGGGAATGCTGCGTTTTGTAATCTACGGGGCCGGCCGGCCCCTCCTTTCTCTGGGGTGATGAAGTTTGCACTGGTATGTTTCCGAAGGAACGGCGGCGGTGCTGGGCCTTCTCCCCGTGCGGCTGGACGCGGCACCCACCACCGCCTATCTGATGACCGGGGAACATTGCGCCCGGGACTGCGCCTTCTGTGCCCAGGCCCGCTCCAGCCGGGGGCGGGCCCACCGCCTTTCCCGGGTGATCTGGCCCCCCTTTCCCGCCGGGGAGGTCCTGCCCCGCCTGGGTGATGCCTGCCGCGCCGGGCGGATACGCCGGGCCTGCTTCCAGGTGGTGCACTCGGGGGATTACCTCCACCGGGTCCGGCAGGCCGTTGCCGAAGTGCGCCGGGAGGTGGACATCCCCCTGTGCGTTTCCATCGGCCTGCGTACGGTGGAGCAGGTACGGGAGCTGCTGGAAGCGGGGGTGGATGTGGTGGGCCTGCCCCTGGATGCGGCTACCCCGCAGCTCTACCGGGAAGTAAAGGGCAGCAGCTGGGAGCGGCACCTTCGTTTGCTGCAGGAAGCGGCGGCACGGTTTCCGGGACGGGTGGGGACCCACTTAATCATCGGCCTGGGCGAGAGCGAGGAAGAGGCCATACGGTTAATCGGAGAACTGGCGGCCTGCGGGATAGGGGTGGCCCTCTTTGCCTTTACCCCGCTGCCCGGCACCAGGCTGGAGCACCACCGGCCTCCCGACCTGAGGACCTACCGGCGGGTCCAGGCGGCCCATTACCTTTTGAAGCGGGGCCTGGTGCGGCCGGACGGGATGAAATTTAAGGACGGCAGGCTCGTGGACTGGGGCATCTCCCGGGAGGAACTGGTCCTATACCTGGCGGACGGCGAAGCTTTCCGCACCACCGGCTGCCCGGACTGCAACCGGCCCTACTACAATGAACGGCCCGGGAAGACCCCCTACAACTACCCCCGTCCCCTCAACCCCCGGGAAGCCGCTGAAGCGGTGGGGCTTGTGGTGGAAGGATAGTTTCAAAGGGATTCCGGCTTACCTGAAAGAACTTGCCAATCGTATATTTACATCGAGAACCCGTAGCGGCTTAAACCGTTGCGGGTTTTTTTAGGGCCTTTTAATGGTGGAAAGTACCAGGCTGTACAATTTGATGGGATATTTGTCACATTTCTGGCAGGACTGTAAGGGCATATGTCGAATAACAGGGATAAATCCTGGAAACGTAAACCAGGTATGAAGGTGGATATGGTAGAAGATTACCATTTAAATTAGTAGTCCGCAGCTCTGGTTATACCGGCCGTTTCGGAGTAGGGTGAAAGATAGAACCCTGCATTCAACACCCAGGTTAAGTTAATACTCAGAAAACTGAGTGTTACGATGGGTGCTGGGTGCTGGGGGCGGATCCCCGGAATTCTGTGAATACCCGTAACGGCCGGGAACCGGATTTTTAGAGCGGGAAGGTGATTATATGAGCCCTCCCTCCGGTCCTCCGGGTAAGAGCAACCGCCGTGCCGGTATATTGATCGCCACCCTGGGTGTGGAACCCCAGGTGGTGACCATCACGCTGGACCATTTGTTATCCGGTGGTGAAGCAATCAGTGAGGTAGTGGTAATCTACACGGAAACCCCCAGGGTGCGGGAAGCCCTGAGGGTCATTGAGGGGGAGTTTCAAGGGGCGGTCTACCCGGGTATTCAACTGCGGACCGTTCCCGTTACTTCTACGGATGGACCAGTGGGGGATTTCTGTACCGATAAGGACCTGCGGGCTCTCCTGCGCACCCTGTATGTGGAAATTCGCCGTGCCCGCCAGGCGGGAGACATTGTGCATCTTTGTATATCGGGCGGTCGCAAGGTCATGGGGATACTGGGCATGGTGGTTGCCCAGCTCCTTTTCGGGCCGGAGGATCGTGTCTGGCACCTGATTACCGAAGGATGGCAGCCCGGTGCCGGCCGCCGGCTGCACCTTCCTCCCGGGGAAAAGGTCTGGCTGGTACCTGTGCCCGTCCTGCGCTGGAGTGAAGCCGGGGTACTGATGCAGACCGTAGCCGAGATGAATGACCCCGCCGAAGTGGTGGCCTGGCATGAAAAGATCAGCCGTGCTACCCGGATAAAACGACAGCGGGAGTTCATTGAACGCTGGTTGACCCGCGCCGAAAGGGAGGTGGTCCGCCTGGCCTGCCAGGGGCTGGATAACGCTGCCATTGCTGCTGCCCTTTTCAAGCAGGAGCAGACGGTGGCCAACCAGCTCCGGGGGGTTTACGAGAAACTGCGGGACTGGCTGGGTTATCCTGCCGGCAATGTGGATCGCAGTAAACTGATCGCCGAGTTTGCGCCATACTTTGCCCTGGTGGAGGAAGTGAAACAAGGTGAGGATTATTAATTTTTCTCATCCTTTGACGGAACAGAACTTGCGGGAAATTGAAACCCTGGCCGGGTGTGCAGTTTCAGAAGTAATCGAAGTGCCCAGCCAGATCGATCTGCAAAGCCCCCTGGAACCCCAGATCGCCTCCCGGCTGGATGATCTGGGCCTTAGTTCCCGGGAATGGCAAACCGAACCATTATTAATCAACCTGCCATCTTTGAACTACAGTGCCGCTGTGGTCCTGGCTCTGGTACACGGTCGCATGGGCCACTTTCCGCCCGTTTTGCGCCTGGTGCCGGAGACCGGGAGTGTGGTAACCCGTTTTAAAGTGATGGAAATTTTAAACCTCCAGGCCATCCGCGAGCGGGCCCGGGGGAAGCGGTGAAAGGCGATGTTGTGGTTGAGAGACGGAGGTGATATGAGTTTGCCGTTTATCAACTGGCTAAAAGATATTTGTGAACCTTTAGGCAGCCCGCTACAAAAAGAAGGCATACCCTCGAAGGCGATTCTCTGGAAGCACCCGGTGACGGGTACGCAGTATTATCTCGAAGCCAGCCGGGCTAGCGAGATCACCCGCCAGGGGTTGGCCCTGGCAATGGTTCTGCTGAAAGAGAAAGGGTCTGACTATGCCGCCGAAAAACTGTCGGACTTTTTCGCCCAGCGCGATATTTTTGAAAGGAAACGGTGGCTTAAGGAAAATGGCTTTCTAAACACTGAGCCGAAGGATAAGGATGGCGCGGCTATAAACCACGTCCCACTGGCGGCCCTCTGGCCCGAGTTACCCTTCCCCGGCCGAATCTCTGCAAGGTTGGCCAGGAACAGCCCGCCGGCCGGCTGGCTGCGTGGTGAAGGAAAACCGTGTATGCGCCTGGCTGATTTTTTGTTATTAAGAACGGGTTTGTTTTATGCCCTGTCGGCTGACCGGATTTCCCCGGAAGAATGGCGGGCTCTTCGCCTGACCAGCCTCCTGGAGGGAAGCGATGTTTTTGCACCGGAAAACGAGCTGAGCAATTTAAAGTCGATTCCGGATACCCTCCGGTCAATCTATGAAACAGCATCATGGCTGGCCGGGTATTCAGATGAGGTTGAGATAGGGCGAGAACTGGGGCAATTGGAAGTAGACATAGTTGAAGGCGGAGCCTTCAAAATTAAGGAATATTACCTGGAAACAAACCGTATCAGCGAAATCCGCGGCGCCAGTGTGCTCCTCGATGGCATCAACCGCCGCCGTTATATCCAGATGTTTCGCGAACTGCCCGGGCTAACCACGGAGTCAATCATCTACGCCGGGGGAGGGCGCTTGATGGCGGTAGTGCGGGCGGGAGAAGGTAAAACCGTAGCGGAGGAGATTGAGCGCCTGCACCGGGAGGTTTGTCTTACAGCCCGCGCCGTCGGGGTATCGCACACGGCAACGGTTTCAGAACTCGCTCAAAAATTAAGCGACTTGCGGGGCCGTTTGGTTGAAAAAATGGCCGAGCGTCGCAGCGTGCTGGTGCCGGCATGGGAAACGACCAAAGGGGCGATCGACCTTTACGAGAAAGAATTTCACCTGGCAGCGGAGCCACACCTGCTGCCGGAGAAAACAAAAGATGTGTGCGACTCGTGCGGCATTCGTCCAGCCTTCAAGCAGTGGCGGTACGAAGATGAAAGCCGAGATCTCTGCGCCTCTTGTTTGCGGAAACATCTTGTGGGGCAGGATGCCAAAAAGTCTGTTTTCGTTGAAGAATACCGGCAATTCTGGCAAGCACGGGGAGAAAATGTTTCTCTAAAGGTTGCTGGCGAAATTGCTGAAATTGCCGACAGCAACAACGAAATCGCGGTAATTTATGCGGATGGCAACAACTTCGGGTCCCTTTTTGGCCGGTGCGAATCCCTGGCGGGACTGCGCCTGTTGAGCCAGTTCAGTGAAAACGCAGCCTATACGGCTGTTTTTACGGCCCTTAAGGAAAACCAGGCGCTTCTGGAAGGACGGGCAGTGGAAATCATTGCCCTGGGGGGAGATGATATCTTTCTGCTCGTTCCGGCCCGGGCGGCACTACCCCTGGCCGTTACCGCCGGAGAGCATTTTGACCGATTGTTCAAGAATCTCTCGACCGATAAGACCGGCCCCACCCTTTCTTTGGGAGTGGTTATTGCCGGGGCCAAGACGCCGGTGCGGTACCTCTTCGAGATGGCCCAGGCGCTTCTTAAAGAAGCGAAAAAGCGTATCTACAAGGCCGGAAAAGAGGCCCGGGAAGGCACCCTGGACATAGCCGTGCTGGCCTCCTACGCCTCCTATCAGGACCATATTGTTTCTTACCGCCAAAGCACCCTGGTGAGGGAAGACGGCATGCGTTTTGAGCCGGATAACCGTAAGCAAAACGCGAAGGCAGGGGCGGTTAAAACCATACTGACGCTGCGTCCTTATACCTTCACTGAAGCGCGGCGCTTTATGAAGGCGGTCAACCTGCTTCAAGCGGCTCCAGCTTCCCGGGTGCCGGGCCGGAGCTGGTTTTACGGGTTGCGGACGGCAGCGGAACAGTACGGCAGGCAGGTGGCGGAACTCTTTTTCCGCTATCAATACGCCCGCCTGAGCGAAGCCCAGCGCGAGACATTGAAAAAGTTTTGGGAGATTATAACAGGGGCAACTTATGAACCCGAGATGTTTTTTCCCAGCAAAGAACGCGGAGAAAAGCGGTACTACTGCCCGTGGCTGGACGTGGTGGAACTCTGGAACTATGTCGGTACGGAAGGTGATGTCCGGTGAGCCTGGCTAAAGTTTGCCTTACCTACCGGCTCGAGTTCTTTACACCGGTGCATGTGGGAACAGGAACGGGCGGTCGCGGCTTCCTGGACAAGTATCTTTACCGCGAACGGGATTATCACCAGAAGAAGGATTATCCGGTCATTCCCGGATCGACCATCAAGGGACGCCTCCGGGCCGCGGTCACCGCTCTGGCCCGGGCCCAGGTCTACGGTCCGGAGGAAGCTTGCCGGGAAACCGAGGACTGCCCCTGTCTGGTTTGTCTGATTTTCGGTCAAAAGGGTAATCGCCGGGGACACCTCTATTTTGAAGACGCCCGGCCCACCGATAACGATATCGACCGGTTGGTCGGTGTACGTCCTGGCATCGCCATGGACCGCTACCGGCGGGTGGCCCGTGACAACGCCCTTTATACCGTGGAAACAATTGGAGGTAAAAACGTGGTTTTTCAAGGCCAGATATGGGGATGGGTTCCGGAGGAAAAACGGCAAACAGTCGTGGCGGCACTCAAAGATGCCTTTGCTTTTAACTATGCCCTGGGATTCGGTAAGAGCAGGGGCCTGGGCTGGTTCCGGGTCCAGGTCGTGGAGGAGGGAAGCGGAAAATGCGGTACGCCGTAACCCTGGAGCTGAAGTCGCCCGCCCTGGTCGGTGACCGGCGTGAGCCTTCGGCGTATTTCCTCCCTTCCCGCGACTTCATTCCCGGCGGGGTGCTGCGGGCCGCCCTGGCACGGGTAATTACCGAGGGCTGTCCCTATTATTCGGAGGCAAGGGGATACCACTGGGTGCGCTTTGCCGCCGGGTCAGAATGCGCCGACTGCATGTGGTGCGGTCTTTGTGCTTCATTTGAACGCGTGCGGTTCAGCCATTTATACAAGGACAGTGCACGGGTGGCACCGCTCACGGCTTACCGCTGCAAATTTGATTCCAGCCATTCCACCTTTGACACCCTGCTCGCGCCCGGGCGGCTCCGCTGCCCTGAGTGCAAGGAGCGCGTCGAGCGCGTTTCGGGCTATCTGGATAACGAATACCGTGATGTAGCGGTAAACCGGCGCCTGATAATGCGCCTGGCCGTCGATCCTTACCGTGGCGTGGCCCAGGACCGTCAGCTTTACGCCCTCCGCGTTTTGGACGCAGGCCAAACTTTCCTTGGCTGGCTGGATGTTCCCGATGCTGATACAATTCCTGAAACAGTCGAACTCCGCCTGGGGGCGAAAACAACCGTGGGACTGGGGCGGGCTGCCGTTCGTTTTGAACGGGCTGCCGGGCTCGGCCTGGATGCCCTGAAAAAACGCATCGAACGGTTTCAAGAAGTAATTAGGCAATCAGCTAAAGCTGAACCAGGATACACCTGTTTCTCTATCACCCTCCTGTCCGAAGCCCTGCCGGATACGGAACTGACGCCGGCAACCGGATGGGTTTCCACGCCGGACCTGCGGCAGGAAGTGGCGCAGGCCGTTCTTCCGCCCCCGCTGCGGTCGGCCGGTCCCGGGGTGGAAGTCACCAGAGCCGTCGCCGATTTTAAGGTTTACGGCGGGTACAGCACGGCGGTGAAAGGTGACGGGCGGCAAAAGGCGAGGCTCTACATCGCCGCCGGAAGTGTTTTCCTTTGCCGGGTGCGCGGCGAGTTAAATGATGGGCTCCTGCAGGCCCTTTTCCATCTCGAAAAGCAGGGCGTGGGTTTGAAGACCGAAGACGGCTACGGTGCGCTGTGCGTCTGCGATGAATTTCACCTGAATAATGGAGGGGTGAGCGATGAAGGTTAGTGAAACGCAGGTATCGGATTTTGAGCTCGAGCGGGCCAGGAAGAAAGATCTCGATGAACTGAAGGAAGAACTGGCGAGAAGGGCAGCAGACTTTTTGAGGGAAGGTAAGCCCAAACCCGAAGGCATCGGGGACAAGCAGATCAAAAACCTGATCGTAATGGCCCAAATGGCCGCCATACCCCTGGAAATCAAAGCCTTTATCGAATACCAGATGGGACGTGACTCCAGCGGGCAGGGCTGGACGGCAGAGATCAACGGAGAGCCTTTTGGCAGGGCACTTCTTAAGGAGATTGAAGAAATAGAGAAATTAGCAACAGACAAACTAAAAGATAGTAACCGTACCAACGACAAGCGTTTTGTCCTCCTCTGCCTGGCTCATTTCTTCGGGTATTTAAGCTGGCGGGTCAAGTATCTGGATTACCTCAAAAAAGAAAAAGCGCAGAGCAAAAAGCGGCATCCTGGAGGTGATCGTGATGGCGGCAGCCGTTAGCTTCCTCTACGACACCTTCTATAACCGGCGGCGCATTACCGGGCGTTTGGTGACCTTAACCCCGTTGCGCATCGGGAGCGGGGAGGCCGTGCCCGACCCCACTGCCATCGACAACCCGGTCATCCGCGATGCTTACGGGCGTCCTTTCATCCCGGGGTCATCTTTCAAGGGGGTGTGGCGGAGCTTTGCCGAGCAGGTTTTGGGGCAACGCGATAACGGCGACCGCGGGTGCTGCGATCCTCTGAGCGCCCCGTGCCTGCCTGCAGAAGAGGTGAAAAAACTCAAGAGAGAGCATAATGACCTCCGGCGGCTGGCCGGGGAGATTTACACAAGACTATGCCCGGCGTGTCGCATCTTCGGCAGCCCCCACTTTGCCGGCCGGTTACGGGTCAGGGATTTGCTCCTGGATGAGTCCACCTGGCCGGGATTTTGCGAGGTCCGCCCCGGCGTCGCCATTGACCGGGATACGCGTACCGCTTACACGAAACGCAAGTACGAGATTGAGGCAGTACCGGCCGGAACGGCTTTTACTTTCGAAGCCGTTGTAGAAAACGCCGGCGATGAAGAATGGCGGGGTATACTTCTGACGCTGCTGCCCTTTACCCGGGGGGAACTTCCCCTGGGTGGTTGCACCGGGCGCGGCCTGGGCCGGGTGCGCCTGGAAAATATTCAGGTAGCTTCGGTTACGGCAAGCAACCTGCGTGAATTTCTGACCCTCGGCTGGAACGGTATTTCGGCTGCGGATCTGCAAAATGCCTGTAGCGAAGCCGGGTTGTTCACAGGGGGTGCTACGGGTGTTTAAGAACCTTCGTAACGAGGCGCGTATCTTTTTCTGGTTGCATACTGCCGGGCCGCTTTTGATTAAAGGCCCGGATCAGCCGGGACTTGATCCCCTGCTGCCGGATATGCGTTTTATCCGGGCCTGGCATAATGGTCGAGAAGTGCCCTATATTCCCGGTTCCAGCCTCAAGGGTGTTCTGCGCAGCCGGGCGGAACAGGTAATCCGGGCGCTGGCGCCAGACAGGATGGTTATTCCCGACCCCTTCCAGCGAGGGCGCGATGACGAAATGAAAGATAAACCGGGCGATTACCGCTACTATGCGTCGGACCCTGTAACCCAGCTTTTCGGGCAGACCTATCTGGCGGGACGCCTGCGCTGTGCCGACGCCTTTCCGGTAGAGGACAGGCCTCTAGTGTTGAACGAACGGAACCACGTGGCTATCAACCGGATCACCGGCGCTACGCAGGGAAAGGCACTCTTCAACCCGGAGGTGGTCGAGGAGGGAACCTTTGCCGCCGAAATCAGCCTGACCAATTTTGCGGTTTGGCAGCTTAAGCTGTTGGGCGTACTGCTGCAGGACCTGGACGATGGTTTCCTCCTGCTCGGGGGCAGTACCACGCGGGGTTATGGCCGGGTGCGTGTAGAAAACGCGCAGGTGCTGGTGCGGGATTACCGCCGCCATCCACCCGCGGAAGTACTGCGCGGGTATGAGCACGACGATACTGTACCGGTAGCCGGTTGCCGTTACACCAACAAAGGCTACTGCTGGGAGGCTGCCCGCGAAGGTTTTGAGTGGCTCCTGACCCTTAACGTTGACTTAGCGGAAACCTTAGAGAGATTGCACCGTAAACAAAGGGAAGTGCAACAAAAGTGGGTGAATCACGGTGGCTAAAGGAACTGGAACCATGTTGCGAGACAAGCCTTACGCTTTTGTACCCCTCCTGCCGGTGCGCCCCGAAGACCGGCGGGAAGTTATGCCCCATAACCGGATCGACATCAACCGGCTGACCGGACGGCTGGTTATGGAGCTGGAGGTTGTCACCCCGTTGCATATTGGCAGCGGCTCCTACCGGCTCAATGAAGGACAGGTAGTACGGGCCTTTTTGCGTCGAGACCAGGTTCCGGTCATTCCAGGTTCTTCTTTGAAAGGTGTGGTAAGGGGCCTGGCCGAGGCAGCATCACGGAGCTGCCTGGCCCAACCTCCTGGCAAGCCCTGCCAGAGACTGCAGGCCGCCACCCCGCCGGGAAACCGCCAGCCGTGCAGTGAAAAGGCCGCCTGCATCACCTGCCGGCTTTTCGGTTTTGTACAAGGGAAAAAGGGTTACCGGGGACGGGTGGTTTTCGGTGAATTCACGCCCTGCGACGAGACGAAATGGGTTGTTACAGAGCTGCCTCCAATGGAACAACCGTTTAAAGACTACCCCCGCACGCGGGAAAACCGGGGTTGTGGCAACGAACGCCTCTACTATTGCCAGTTTTACAGGGTCGTCGGCTGCGGCGGACCGGCACACTGTCCCGACTGTACCAAGGAAGAGTGGCTGCGCTGGCGGGACGGTTTAAAAGGCCGGTTGCCAGCCCCGGCTTTTCGCGGGTGCAAGTTTTACCTTCAAGGGGATCCCCGCCAGGGAAACCAGCCCCACGAGGTTATCTCGCCCGGCAGCCGCTTCCAGGGCGAGGTAACCTTCCATAACCTCGACCGGGAAGAACTGGCTCTTCTTTGCTTTGCCCTCGGCCTGGACGGTGAGATCCGCCTGGGCCTCGGCTACGGCAAACCTGCTTACTTCGGGACGGTTCGGCTCGGCTTACGAGAGGCGCGCTGGTATACACGGGAATATCTCCCGGCGAAAGCGGTGGAGTTGGACCCCGTAGAACTGGCGCGTAACTACGGCTGCAACGACCCGGACGTTGCCAGGAACGTCGCCCTGCTGCGGGAGATTCTCTCCGGCAAGCACCGCGGTCCGGCGTGGGGTATGGAGGGGTATTAGCAGAAGGGCAAAAGGAGGTTCGTCCTCAAATGGCTCTGGATAAAGAACGTCTTCTGGAGCTGGCTTACCAGCTCGTCAGGGAGCCGGGTTGGCCGGGCGGTGACCAGAAATCAGGCGGCAGTGCCATTGGCACAGTGGCTGGGATCTTTCGAGAATTTAGCCGCAGGCCGGCGAAGGAAGACCGCCTGCGCCAGGCGCTGTCTATTATCGAAAAACTGCCGGAAAGCCCGCTGGCGCGCCACAGTATGCGTGATCAATACCGGGGGATTGTTCAAGCCCTCAGCGTGCGTAATGGTCAGGTCAAGCATCCGGTGCTCAAGGACCTTTCTTTTGAAGAACTGGCCTACGTGATCGGGTGGGTCGCCCGGTTGCACCGGGCATTTGCCGGTCCGGTTGCAGATCTACCGGAAGGTATGACGCCGGGGCGTAAACCGTGGAAAGACGTGCCTGCCGGCAGGCAAAGCCGGCCGGAAACTGGCAGCACCGGAAAACCCGGCAAACTCTCCGGCAGATCGTCCTCGGGAGAAAGGAACCGCCGGGATGATGCTGATGATATCGACCCGAGGCTGGCCGTGCTTAAAAACTGGACCGGCTAAAGATACAAAAAACGAGGGCTAGAGTTTCTGATAAAGCTTTTTGATATAGATTTGGTTTCTAATTTCATTGTGGAAAGAATTTTGCTAGTAAAAACCCGACCAGTGGAAAAAACCCAATAAGAAGAACACCGCCAAGATCGAAGCGATCAAGAGAATGATGGATATATAAATGTCTTACCGGTATACTTCAAAACAGTACTAAAAGACCCGACGATAATAAAATACGGCAATCCAGGTTATGTACTGGCGGCAATAAACGGATTCTTTCCCCAGAAAGGAGATTTAAAATGCCTAACCTGATTGTTTCTACAGTGGGTACCAGCCTGTTAACTAATTATGTCAACAGGCAAAAAGACCAGGATTTAAGCCTGATCTTCAGAGACACGGCCAATGCTGTAGAAAAAGAGCTCGCATCCCACCAGAGGGATATGATCGATGAAATTATTAAGAAGGTGGATGCCGAGCTGCGGAATGCTACCCATGAGGAATTGCCACGGTTGAGTGCCGAGTTGAGAGGGCTCCTGGGTTATTACGGCCGCGATTTTTACTCCCGAAACACCGGTATGGATCACCATGTCCTTGTGGCCACCGATACCTATCAGGGCCGCGAATCAGCCCGTTTACTTGAGGAGCATTTAAAAAGGCTGGGAATTAATTCAGTTGAGATTCTGGTACCACCGGGACTAAGCACCAGGGACTGCAGAAGTTTTACCGCCGGGGTAAATGAGGTTGTCAGGTGGTGCGAGCAGACTCTGGCCGGTTACCGGCAGCACCGTTATCATATTGTTTTTAACCTGGTGGGCGGTTTTAAAAGCTTGCAGGGGTATATGAATACCCTGGGCATGTTTTACGCCGATGAAATAATTTATATTTTCGAAGCGCCATCGGCGGATCTCATTCGCATTCCCCGCCTGCCGGTGGTTCTGGACGAAATACCGGTTTTACAGGAAAAAGCGGTTCTTTTCGCCCTTATGGAGAACGGTTACTTTGCGCAGGAGGAAGAGGTAAAAGGTATCCCGGAGATTTATCTGGACTTCGACGGAGAGGGAAGCTATACCCTGAGTACCTGGGGACTGTTGATGTGGGAACGGCATAAGCAAAAGATTCTGGGCCGCGATCATCTATTAACGTTCCCGGCCCTGGCTTATGAGCGAAGCTTCGAGAAAGATTTCATGGACATCACGGACAAAGCCAGGAGGGCGGATATCCAGACAACCCTGGCTAAAGTGTCCCTGCTTTTTCGCGAGCAGGGCCTTGCGGGTTTGCGTAAGGATAGTGGTCTGCTTTACGAAACTTATAAGGGCAGGCCGGGAAATATTGGACATTTCCGTCTTAACCAGGACTGGCGGGTCTCCTGCCTTCCTGAAGGCAATATCCTGCGTTTGCGCCATGTGGGTTCACATGATTATGTTAATGACAATCCATAATAAAGCCCTATGGCCGGTGGATTCCGGCCTTTCCTGCCCCCGGTTATACAGGCAGTTGTCAGAGAGGAAGGTAGAAATATGCAGCTGACCATCTATTTCCATGCCCCCGGCCCGGTGGCCATTCCGGTGCACTACGGCACCCTGCTCCAGGGGCTCATCTATCACCAGATGCAAAACCCGGTTTTGCGCACCTACCTGCATGAGCAGGGCTTTGTCCTGGAAAAGCGCCGCTTCAAGCTTTTTACCTTTTCCCGGCTGATGGGCCGGGCAGTGAGGTATGACCGGGATAGCGGGCGTTTGATTTATACGCCGCCGCTCAAGCTGGTCATCTGTTCACCCATTCCTTTTATCCTGCAGGAGTTGGGCACCGGTTTTTTGCGGCAAGGTCAGGTCCGCCTGGGTGATGTCCGGCTGGAAGTGAAGGAAATGTCCGCCGCCAGCCCCCGGGTACAAACACAACCGGTACGGGTGCGGATGCTTTCTCCGGTGGTGGTTTACAGCACCATGGAGTCGCAGGACGGGCGCTCCTACACCTATTACTACGCACCTTTTGAACCCCGCTTTACCGAACTGGTAGGCGCCAACCTGGTCAAAAAGCATTTGCTCATTCATGGGCGTCCGGCCCCCCTGGATGGCTTCAGCATCCTGCCGGCGGCCCTGGAGGAGAGGGATCTGAAAATCACCCGCTACAAAGATATCATTATTAAGGGCTGGATGGGCGACTACCTGTTGCAGGGGGATCCGCATCTTCTCCAGGTGGCCCTGGATGCCGGCCTGGGAGCGAAAAACTCCCAGGGTTACGGCTGCTGTATGCTCCTGGATGGGTAAACCTTTCTCCAGCACCTTGACAGCAGGTGTTGACCATCCAGATGACCGCTGTATGGTATTGGGCTACCAAATATAACAGTAGCCGGTTCTCTGGTCGTCGGGGTAAAGATCTGATAATTTATGGATTGTGGTCCAGTTGGGTTTTCTGTTGGGGTAGTCCAGGTTTGTGGCGGAACGGGAAAAAATCTCCTTGCTGCTAAATTGGACTGCCAAAAATTTGACGGACTGCTATGTTAGAATAAACCAACAGGGGCCGCAAAAATTTTCAAGGGGGTGATTAATTCTGTTAGAATCTGTATCCCTGGTGGGAAGAACCCTGGCCCGGGGCAGGGAGGACACGGAAGGAGCTATCGGCGACTTGATTAAGCAGCCGCCGGCGAAACCGCCCCGGGTGGAAAAGATTTACCTGGTTAAGTTGGACTTTCAGATTAACGAAAACGGCCCGCGCCTGGGCGTGGATATGGAGGAGATCGATTCGTCCGTGCTGTACCGCTACCGCTGGGTTGGCAATAGAAAGGGCAGCCGGCCCCAGTTGTACCTGACCACGGATAATCTGGATTATCTGGTGGGACAGGCATTGCCCAACCTGCGGGCGGCCATGGAAGAAATGGGCCGGCAGGATACCCGCCTTTATCAGGGGCTGCTCCAGATTACGGAACATTTCTTTCAAAAACTGCCCGACGGCAGCCCGGTGCTGGACCCAGAGAAACCCGGCCTTGCCGGGGAGGATTTTCTGGCCATTGCCTGGGAGGGAACGACGGGCAAGCCCCGGGAAAGGGCACGGGATGTAATCGGGAAGGTGGCGGACCAGGTCAAAAAGTTTGCGCTGGCCGGGCTGGGTATTAAATCCTCCGAAGCGGCCCTCTGGACGGTCCTTTTTAATGGGGAGCCCCTGGCTACGGATCCCGCCTATGCGGCAGTGGTGGTCCGGAGCAGGGAGGGTGCCGTGGCCGAGGGCGGTCAGAAGAGCCTGCGGGGAATATGTTCCGTCTGTGGCGGGGAGAACCGGCCGGTGACCTATGACCTTTCGCAGCTAGTTTTCCTGAAATATTACATCAATGACAAAAAAGGTTTTGCCTCGGGAGTGAGCGATGAGGGTTTCAAGAAAACTTTCCTGGTCTGCTCCGCTTGCTTCCGGTCCCTGCTCCTGGCCGAAGAGTACATCCGCCAGCATCTGGGCCTGCGCATCGGGCAGCAGATCAAGTTCCTGGTCCTGCCCGCCTTTCTTATTGAACCGGACATGGGCCGGGAAGATCTGGAGGCATGGGCGGGAAGACTGCGGGCGCGGGTGGGCACCCTGTCCAGTGCGGCGGTCTGGCTGGAGAAGATTGCCGGCAGGGGCGGGCTGGAAACCGAACTGGCGTATTTCCTGGAGGAACAGCCCCAGGACAACCTGGCGCTGCTGAACTTTCTTTTCTACCAGTACCAGGAGAACCAGAGCGAGTTCCGGGTGCTGGGGCTGGTGAAGGATGTGGCCCCCGGCCGGATATCTCACCTTTTACGTCACAGTTACCGGCTGGCGGTAAATGGGGAGGTCCTTTTAGGGGCTGACCACCGGTCGTGGTGGCTGGACCTGACCCGCGTCTATCGTTTGATACCCATCAGCGAAGGCCGGCGGGGAGCCGAGCATAAAAAGCTTCTCTACATATACGAAGCCTTGCTCGGGGAACAACCGGTTAATTATCATTTTCTCATCCGGCAGTTCGTGGCCCTGGCCGCCATTTTTCAGACCGGCCGCTTTGCCGGTACCAACATCCTGCCACCCCAGGCGGGATACGAGGAACTGGAGATGGGGCGGCGGATATTGCAGGCCAATTTACTGCTAAAGTTTTTGCGGGAAGAAAATCTTTTGGAGGGAGGATGGCCTTTGGCTAGCATTCCGGAACTGGAGGGCCTGAACGGGGCCATGCAGGATTACCTGCGGGAAATGGATTACAACGGGCCGGCCACCGCCCTGTTCCTGCTGGGTTACCTGATGAACCAGGTGGGCCGGGAACAGGCCGAAGCCGGGTACAAACAAAAACCTGTGCTGGAGAAGTTAAATTACGCGGGCATGCTCTGGTCAAAGGTGTTGCGGCTGTCCAATATGGTTTTCGACCAGCTGCGCCAGTACGACATCCTGCGTTACAACGAAGGACTCTTTGCCATTATGAAAAAGTTGTTTGACGCCCACCGGGAACAATGGCCTTTTTCACCGGAGGAAAACGTGTTTTATATCTTATCCGGCTATGCCTATGCCACCCGGGCGGCCATGAAGGCCAAAGTCGAACGGGAAAATAACGCAGATAATAGGGGGGGAACCGATCAGTGAGTGAAGTTATTCAACAAAACAGTGAGATTCTGTTCTTATACGACGCCAAAATGTGCAACCCCAACGGCGATCCAGACGATGAGAACCGCCCGCGCATGGATACCGACCGGGAGCGCTGCCTGGTATCCGATGTCCGGCTTAAACGCTATATCCGGGACTATCTGGAGGAGATGAACCATACCATTTACGTCACCAAGTCGGAAGGCCTGACGGAAGCCGCCGGCCGCTTAAAGCAGGTGCTGGGGCATGAACCCACCGGTGCCGACCTGCCCGTTCTGCTGACCAAACTGGTGGATGTGCGTCTCTTTGGCGCCACCATGCCCATAAAGGGTGACCGGCGGGGGGCGGGGGAGGCCGTCAACCTCACCGGCCCGGTGCAGTTTACCTGGGGATACTCCTTGAACAAGGTGCAACTGGTGGATTCGGTGACCATATCCTCGCAATTTTCCGCCCGCGCAACGGCGCGGCAGGGGACCTTTGGCAAGGACTACCGGCTGTATTACGCTCTCATTGGTTTCCACGGGGTAATCAGCGCCCGGCGGGCGGCGGCCATGCTGGCCCGGGCCGGGGGAGACGGGAATGCGGCCACGAGCGAGGCCGATGTGGCCCTCCTGGATGAAGCCATGCTGAAAGCCATTCCCCTGCTGGCCACCCGCTCCAAGATTGGCCAGTACCCGCGCCTGTATGCTCGCTTTGTTTTTACCGATGCCGAAACCTTTATGGGCGATCCCCGGGAAGACCTTCAGTTGAATCCGGCGAACGGCCTCAGGGCCGTGCAGGATTTCACCCTGGAATTAAAGGGTCTGGCCGGGCGCCTGGACAGGGTGCGTGAGCGCCTGGACCGGGTATACATCTGGCAGGACGCCGACCTGCGTACGGTGGTGGACGGGCAGGAGGTCAGCATGGCCGGATGGCTGGGCGATATACTGGGTCCCGATAGAGTGAAAACCCTGGGAAGGACTTGATACTTTGAAACAGGTGCTGATTTTCGACCTGCTGGGGCCCATGGCCCACTTCCGCAAGTACTATACCAACTCCTCCTCCCTGACCTACGGTTTCCCGCCGCGCACCGTATTGATGGGTGTGGTGGCCGCTGTCCTGGGATATGAGCGGGATTCGTACTATGAGGAACTGGACCGGGGGCGGTTTTCGGTGGTGATCAAGGTGCCGGGGCGCCGCCTGATCCAGACCGTGAACTACGTGCGGACCAAAAAGGAAGACCTGACCGAATTAAGGCGCTTGGGGCGGGCCCGGGGAACCCAGATACCCCTGGAGTTTTTGTTGCCGGCCCGCGGAAACCACAATTTATGCTTCCGTATTTTTTTCACCCACCCCGATACCGGCCTGGTGGAGGAGGCCGTCTACCGGTTGAGGGAAAACCGGTCTTACTACCCCCTTTACCTGGGGTTGACCGAGTGCATTGCCCGGGGGGAGTATGTGCTGCTGGCCGGCCGGGGTGATTACCAGGTCGTTCCGCCGGGGAGCCAGGTTAGCCTGAACTCCGTTTTGAATGCCGCCCTGCTGCAGGAAGTGCTGCTGGCAAAAAACAAAGGTGCCTGCCGGCTGATCCGGGAAAAGGCGCCCCACAGCTTCGGTTCGGGGCGCACCCTGCGTCCACCGGTGTCCATTATTTACGAAGACCGGGGCCAACCTTTTACGGCCCGTTTGCATGTGCCGGCCTACCGCTTCCTTTTTCCCAATGGAGAGGAAGAAACGGTGGCTTTTCTGGAGGGGTAGAAGTGCTTTACTACGCCCATAAGGATGGACGGCGGTATCATCTTTTAAGCATTCACCTGGCCCGGGTGGCGGCAGGGGCCGCCGCCCGGCTGCGGTCCCTGCCGGGCCGCCGGGAACTTATCCCGGCAGCAGTGCTGGCCGGCCTGGCCCATGATTTCGGCAAGTACACCAGTTACTTTCAGCGCTACCTGCGGCAGGGCCGGGGCGGTCCGGCCAAACAGCACGCCTTCATTTCGGGCCTCTGGGCGGTCCACCTGGCCGCCCGGCTTGATCTTCCCGTTTCGCTGCGACTGGCGGTTTTCCTGGCCGTGATCCGGCATCATCAAGGACTGGCCACCCCGGATGAGTTCCTGGTACCTGAGCGGGATCTATCCCTGCCGTCCTGGGATACTCTCGACCCGACGGTCAGCGGCCGGTTGCGCGTGGTAAAAGACCAGGTGGCCGACCTGCGCAATCAGGCCGGTACGGTGGCCAGATCCCTCTCCTGGGCCGCCAGGCGGGCCGCGCTGTTCCTGGACGGGCATGGCCTGGCAGTACCGGACTGGCTGGGGCTGAACTGGTCCCGGATTCTGCAGGAGTTTCTGGACCAGTGGACGGCTGCCTATGGAGAGCTGTACGGTCAATGGCGAAGGCTGAAGCGCCGGGCCGAAAAGGACCTGAAAAACTATTTCGATACATTAAGTCTTTTTTCCGCCCTTATCGATGCGGATAAAATTCATGCCGCGGGTGTGGAAGAAGGAAAGCGGGCCGTCTTTCCCGCAGAAGGAGAACTGGTGGAACGGTACCGTGCCGTCCGGTTCAGTACGCCCCGGACTACCATGGAAATTCTGCGGGAAAATCTCTACCGGAATGTCACTGCCCGGATAAAGGAAGCCCCACCGGGGCAGAGAATTTTTACCATCACTGCCCCTACCGGCTCCGGGAAGACACTGGCCGGAATGCAGGCCGCCCTTTACCTGCGCTGCCGGTTAACCGCCGCCAGTGGCCTGCCGCCCCGCATTATTTACGCCCTTCCCTTTACCAGTATCATTGATCAGACATTTGACGTGGGGGAAGATGTATTGCGGGCGGCCCTTGCTGCTCCCGGTGCCTGCGTTCCAACCTCCTGGCTTTTAAAACACCACCACCTGGCAGAAATTCGCTATCAGGAAAGGGGTGACGACGACGGGAGGTCCCTTGACGAGGCGCTCATGCTTATCGAAAGCTGGCAGAGCGAGATGGTGATTACCACCTTCGTTCAGCTTTTTCATACTTTAATTGGTTATGAAAACAGGATGCTGAAGAAGTTCTGCCGGCTGGGGGGCGCCATCCTCATCCTGGACGAGGTGCAGAACATTCCGGTGGAATACTGGCCCCTGGTGGAAGAGACCCTGCGCTGGGCATGCGGGCAACTGGACCTGCGGGTCATTCTCATGACTGCCACCCGCCCGGAATGGTTCAGTGAATATGAGATCCTGGAACTGGCCGGGGATCCGGATACCGTTCGGCAGCAGTTCCAGGCGGTGAACCGGGTCATTGTTTCCACGGATATTACCCCGCTGACGGTGGACTTAGCGGCGGCGGATTTCCTGCGCTGCTACCGTCCCGGCCGCTCTTACCTGGTGGTATTGAACACCATCAAAAGCTCCATAGCCTTTTACGCGGCGCTGCGGGAGGAATGGGGCGGGAAAGGGCCGCCCCTTTACTACCTTTCCACGAATATCGTTCCGGCCGAGCGGGAGCGGCGCCTGAAGGAAATACGCGCCCGGCTGGAGCGGGGGGAGAAGCCGGTCCTGGTGTCCACCCAGGTGGTGGAGGCCGGTGTGGACCTGGATTTTGACGAAGTGTGGCGGGACCTGGGACCGGTGGATTCAGTGGTTCAGGTGGCCGGGCGCTGCAACCGTCACTTTCAGCGGCCGCAGGGGAATGTCCGCCTGCTGCACCTGGTTGATCAGGCAGGTGATGGGGGCCGGTCCCTGGCTTCCTTTGTCTACGGCAAAATCCATACCCTGGCCGCCCGCCGGCTTTTTGCGGCCCGGCCGTACCTTGAGGAACCGGACTTTTTTGATGCCGTGGACGATTACTTCCGCACCGTGCGCCAGGGCAAATCCATGGCCGAAAGCGAGGGGCTGCTGGAGGCCATGGCAAAGTTGCGCTTTACCAGGGGAGCAGGGGGCGAGGAGGGCCCGGCTGTACAGGACTTCGCCCTGATCCGGGACCTGCCGCACTATGTGCAGGTTTTCGTCTGTACGGACGCTGCTGCGGAAGACGTATGGAACCGCTATCAGGCCACCGTGGCCGGGGAGCGGGACCTGAAGCGCCGGAGGGAGGCCTTCCTCATCCTCAAACGGGATTTCCTGCGCTACCTGGTTTCCGTGCCGGCAGACCTCCTGCTGCACCGGCTGGGCAGCGAATCACGACCACCGGTGATACCTCCCCACCTGCTCGAGGAGTTCTACGATGCGCAGACCGGTTTCAAGCGGGTTAAAGATGAAGGTGCGCTGATCTATTGAGCCGGGAGTGGTGGAATGTCCGGCAGAGGCCGGTAGTTCTGGAGCCGGTCAAGGTGGTGAAAAGGCTGTGGCAACGGATATCCGGGTGATCGGAAGTTTCGTTCAGGCCATGATGATCTGCCCGCGGCAGGTCTGGCTTATGTCGCGGCAGATCTGCCCCGATGAGGACAACGTGTTCCTGGAACTGGGGCGCCTGATAGGATCTCACGCCTATGGACGCGAGCGCAAGGAGGTACACCTGGGGCACCTGTGCCTGGACCTCGTGCGCCGCGGTGGGCGTGAATTTGTGGTGGGTGAGGTCAAGAAGTCCTCCCGGGCCCGGGAAGCGGCCCGGATGCAACTGGCCTTTTATCTTTACGAACTGCGGGAAATGGGAATTGAGGCCGAGGGGGAACTGCTGTTTCCCGAAGAGCGCCGGCGGGAGCGGGTGGTGCTGGACGCGGGGTTGATACAACAGGTGGAGGAATTGAAAAGGCGCATTATTGCCGTTATTTACCGGGATAAACCCCCGCCGCCACAGAAAATACCATTTTGCTCCAAATGTGCTTACGCCGAGTTGTGCTGGGCATAGAAGCGCCCGCACATTTTTCGCCTTTCCCTGGTAATAGTCGCCTTCCAGGG
Organism: Desulfofundulus luciae; assembly: GCF_030813795.1. Classification (NCBI taxonomy): domain Bacteria; kingdom Bacillati; phylum Bacillota; class Clostridia; order Eubacteriales; family Peptococcaceae; genus Desulfofundulus; species Desulfofundulus luciae. The sequence continues at coordinate 173,060 of NZ_JAUSUX010000003.1, forward strand.
TTGACCGCTGAACTGGTACTGGTGCATAAGAGGTGGTCCCATGCAGAAAACCCTGTATCTATTTGCCAGCGGCCGGCTGAGGCGCAAGGATAATACCATCTGCGTGGAAAGCGAGGAAGGGACGAAATATTTCCCTGTAACCAGCCTGCGTGACATTGTCGTTTTTGGCGAGGTGGATCTGAACAAGAAGCTGCTGGAGTTCATGCAGGAGAATGAAGTTGTGTTGCACTTTTTCGGCCACTATGGGAATTATGTGGGGAGCTTTTATCCCCGGGAACATTATAATTCCGGGTATGTGATCCTCCGCCAGGCCGAACACTACCTGGATCCCGGCCGCCGTCTCAACCTGGCACGGAAGTTCGTGGAGGGTGCGCTGGCCAACATCCTGCAGGTGCTGCGCTACTACCAGAACAGGGGGAAGGATCTGGCTCCTTACATCGAACCCATTGCCTGCCTGGCCGGGGACAGATTGTCCCTCTGCGGCAATATTGAAGAGCTCATGGCCATTGAAGGCAACGCCCGGGCCTATTATTACGACAGTTTTAACATTATTCTGGAAGGGGCTCCGTTTGTCATCAAAGGGCGCAGCAAACGGCCCCCTGCAGATCCCCTCAATGCGCTTATCAGTTTCGGCAATTCGCTGATTTATACCAAGGTTCTCACCGAAATCTACAAGACTCACCTGGACCCGCGCATCGGCTATCTGCACGCCACGAACTTCCGCCGTTTTACCTTGAACCTGGATGTGGCGGAAATCTTCAAGCCCATTTTTGCCGACCGCGTGCTTTTTACCCTGGTGGGCAAAAAGATGATCGGATCGGGTGATTTTAAACGCCACGGTGCGGCTGTCCTGCTCAAGGAGTCGGGCCGCCGCCTTTACGTGAAAGAATTGGAGGATAAGCTTCAGACCACCTTCTATCACCGGCGCCTCAAGCGCAATGTCAGTTACCAGACCCTGATACGGCTGGAATTGTACAAGCTGGAGAAACACCTGATCGGGGAGGAAACCTATGAGCCCTTCGTAAGCCGCTGGTAATGAGGTGTTCTTCTTAATATCACCGGGGAGTTGCTATCTCCTTGGTAGTCCCTGGTCCGTGATCTCTTCAACGGACACGAACACGTACTTTTCAGGAGCTGCTATCTCTTTAGCAGGTCCTGGCCCGGGAGGTGTCGGAATGTACGTCATCCTTGTATACGATGTAAATGTTGCCCGTGTGGGCAAGGTGCTGAAAATTGCGCGGAAATACCTGAACTGGGTTCAGAACTCGGTCCTGGAGGGCGAGCTGACCGAAGCAACCTTTCGTGCGTTGAAGGCCGACATGGAGCGAATTATCGATCCGGAAGAGGATTCGCTCCTCTTTTATGTCCTGGGAAACCAGAAATATGCTAAAAGAGAGCTGATGGGGATAAAGAAAGGTGGGGAGGAGTGGATCTTTTAGCAGGATTTTTGTCGTCGATGTCCAATAATGCAAAAAGGACCGGGGAACGACGACAACCTGCCGAAGAGCGGAAATCGGCGCGCGGCGCGGCGTAGACGGTTTTCGGCCCAGCCGGGTGTAAGCATAAAGTAGTGGGCGGTGCGAAGGATAACTCTTAATTTATGCGCCATGAACGGTTTCCAGCCTACCTATGAGGGATTGAAACTATTATATTGCGTTTCTGTTGCCTTGTCAAGTAAAAGTTTCCAGCCTACCTATGAGGGATTGAAACATTCTGTTTTCATTATTACTCCTCCTTTTTAACTTAAGTTTCCAGCCTACCTATGAGGGATTGAAACCAACATTATTGCGGCAGGAGTAGGAATAACATTAACAGTTTCCAGCCTACCTATGAGGGATTGAAACATTTACCCCTTGACATCATAAATGAAAAATAATAAGAGTTTCCAGCCTACCTATGAGGGATTGAAACCGACTTTAGTAGATGCTGCAAACATTTTGCTGTATGGTTTCCAGCCTACCTATGAGGGATTGAAACGTATAAACCCACGAACGTACTTCCCTTTAGTAACATGTTTCCAGCCTACCTATGAGGGATTGAAACGCCGAGATGCCTTTTTCGTTTCTTAATTCCCTTAGTCGTTTCCAGCCTACCTATGAGGGATTGAAACAGGAGGTGGCGAAATGAGAAAATACGTAACCATCACCGAGTTTCCAGCCTACCTATGAGGGATTGAAACAGGATCGCCCCGCCGGTGGGCGTGGCGGGCAACAAAGTTTCCAGCCTACCTATGAGGGATTGAAACCCATTTTCCCCTCTCCTTCCTCCCCGGCCCCTTGGCGGGTTTCCAGCCTACCTATGAGGGATTGAAACAGGAACATCTTCTGAGTATAGAATAGCACGCTCTCATGGTTTCCAGCCTACCTATGAGGGATTGAAACCTCCTGCCTGCGCAAGAGCGAGGGTAATGAGAGCGGTTTCCAGCCTACCTATGAGGGATTGAAACCAAGGGACATCAAGGATAAAATCATCCAAAAAGTGCTGTTTCCAGCCTACCTATGAGGGATTGAAACGCGACGGGGTTGATCACAACCCCGTCTGGGAAACCGGTTTCCAGCCTACCTATGAGGGATTGAAACGCAGCCGTGGCGGAAACGGGAGATGTGGGTGTTGTGGTTTCCAGCCTACCTATGAGGGATTGAAACTCCTGGTAGCCGAAGTCCCTGGGCCTCACCCGCGCCAGTTTCCAGCCTACCTATGAGGGATTGAAACACGAGAACATTTTCCACTACGCCTACCGGTGCCTGGTTTCCAGCCTACCTATGAGGGATTGAAACTCTCCACCACCGCCGCAGCCTGTTCGGAATAGGCCAGTTTCCAGCCTACCTATGAGGGATTGAAACTTTCCACTCCTTGATGATGTTGGCTTCCAGGTCGTCGGTTTCCAGCCTACCTATGAGGGATTGAAACATCAGGTAAACGTAGATGTCTTTCAGCAGTCTTTCCGGTTTCCAGCCTACCTATGAGGGATTGAAACCCTGCACTTCCACCTTACCCCTGCGCACACGGCGCAGGTTTCCAGCCTACCTATGAGGGATTGAAACATACTCCTGGGTTTCCTCGGCCCTCCCGGGGGTGCTTGTTTCCAGCCTACCTATGAGGGATTGAAACTCTCCCAGGGGTATGAGTACGCAGAATAGCCGAAACGTTTCCAGCCTACCTATGAGGGATTGAAACCTTTTTTTGCGGCCTGACTTGCGTTTATGTGCCGTTGTTTCCAGCCTACCTATGAGGGATTGAAACGCTCATAAGGATATTTTATAAAGCATACCTTTATGGGTTTCCAGCCTACCTATGAGGGATTGAAACTGAAATGCCCCAGGTGCAAAAACCTTTGTTCCCTATCGTTTCCAGCCTACCTATGAGGGATTGAAACTCCAGGGTGGCCAGCTTCCCCCTTAGTTCCTCTAAATCGTTTCCAGCCTACCTATGAGGGATTGAAACATCCAGCAAGGGCCGGCTGTCTGTGCTGCATGCAGTGTTTCCAGCCTACCTATGAGGGATTGAAACACTGACTGGCAAAAGTGCTTTATTTTGGTAGCAGTGGTTTCCAGCCTACCTATGAGGGATTGAAACAAGAAATTAAACAAGCAGAAAGTGGAAGTTGTTTTAGTTTCCAGCCTACCTATGAGGGATTGAAACTCCCAAACTACTTCCTCCTGATAACAGAACTCAGGAGGTTTCCAGCCTACCTATGAGGGATTGAAACATTTTAACACGTCAAAAACCTTATCATCATTCCTAGTTTCCAGCCTACCTATGAGGGATTGAAACTTTTTAATCATATTATTACCTCCTCGTATCATAGTATTAGAACCACCGGACAACCCCAGATTCCAGTTTAGGAATAATATGGGTTGACCGGATGGTTGGGAACCGGTTCCCATATTAC